>JAEUIX010000208.1 GCA_016794945.1 Phycisphaerae bacterium | reverse complement strand
CGGTCATGCCCGAAAGGAGCATCAGGTCCTCGCGGGTCATGGTGTTGATGTTGATCAGCGCGCCGGTGTCCGCCGCTCCCGGCACGAACCTTCCGAGTTCGGAGGTGCCGACGCGGAACACTGCGCCGGCAAGTTCGCCCTGGGCGTCGTCGGCCAGAGCCTTGAGCAGCGTGGCGGGACCGACGGGTTGGCTTTGCTGCGTTTCGGACTGGAGGCGCGCGATCATCGCTTCGATACCCGAGCGGGCGGCCCACTTGGCACGCACCCGCGCCACCTCTTCACGCCCGGCCGCGGCCTGCCGCCAGGCGCTGACCTGCAACGACACCAGCACGATCGACGAGATCGCCACAGCCCAGAGGACCAAGGCCGTCGCGAAGCCGCGGCGTGCATGGAGTGCGGGATGGTGTTCATTGAGACGCATGGATCGAAGTTCACCCACTAGCGGGGACGCTGACCACCCCCTCCGCCTCCCCCACCGCCGCCGGGCCTGGGCGTTGCTGGCGTGCCGGCCGGGGGTTGGCCGCCCGGCTGGATTCCGCCTCCCCCACCGCCGGGCTGCCCGGTTCCGGGTTGGCCGCCGCCGGTCGGTCGGGGACGCCCTCCCGGCCCTCGACCTGCTCCGCGGCCGCCGTTTCCGCCACCGGCGTTGGCGCCGCCGGTGGTCGCGCCGCCGCCCGCCGCGCCGGACCCGCTGTTGGTACCGCCGGGGTTGGTGGTGGGCTGCGTCGGCTGCGCCGGCTGTTGCTCATCTTCGGACGGCTGGGTTTCGGGCAGCGGCACGCGGTCGATCGCGACGATCTGGCGGGCCGTGGCGGTGAAATCGCCGGAGCCGCCCGAGGCGACGACTTCGACCTTGACGGCGTGCGGGTAGCCGTCGGCGTCGGTGTCCCACTGGTCGAACCACTCGTTGCCGTCGTAGGCCTGGACCCTGATGGCGACGACGCCCGGCACCAGGGGCGAAGCGACCCCGCCGGCGTCCTGGTACTCGTCGGGGAAGGGGTCGTCGCGTCGCCAGAGCGTGGAGTTCTGGTCCGGCCCTGGAGCGACGCGGTACTGGACTTCGTGCACGGGGCCCTCGTTCTGCTGCGACGCGGGGCGGACGGGCCGCAGCCCCATCGCCTTGAGCAGCAGTTCGCCTTGATCGCCCCCGGAAAGGCGGACGCGCGTCTGCGAGAGGTCGTTGTCACGGGCGACGTTCATGAGGTCGCGGGCGATCAGGCCGACTGCCGCCTGGGCTCGCTGGTAGGCCTCGTGCCTCGCGGCCAGGGTGTCGCGCGTCTTGATCGAACGGGAGAGCACCAGCGTGGTGGCGCCGCCGATCAGCGCGACGATCACGACCCCGACGATCACTTCGGCGAGCGTGAAGGCGCTGCGGGCGTCGCGGGGCGCGGTCATTGGATGCGCTCCACGGGTGCTTCGGGGTAGCGGATGGGGTCGGGGTCGTCGCCGGGGCGCGGCGCGACGAGCGCTTCGATGACCAGCGATCGGGAATCTCCTCCGGACGGCCACGCGATCGTCGCGCGGACGCGGTACGGAGCGCCGCCGGAGCCCTCGGAGAACGTCAGTTCGAAGGCGAACCGCTCGAAGGGCGCTTCGCACTGTCCCCGGACGGGGAACCGCTTGGCGTAGTCGTCGGGCCCGCGGGCCAGGACGAGGTTGAGCTGCTCGTCGGCGAGCATCGAGGCGACCTGGAGCTCCTCGCCATGGGCCTGCGAGCGGGCGGCCTGGCCACCCAGGCCGATGATCGCGGCCAGCGAAATGCCGAGCACCACCGCGCCCACGATCGCGTCGATGAGCGCCACGCCGCGACGGGATGGGCTCAGCCTCACCACGGGGTCGACCTCCGGCCGGTGGCGTCGAGGTCGACGCCGCTGTTGCTGGTGGCGGGGCGCCAGTCGCTCTCGCCGGGCAGGGGCGTGACCATCGCGGCGGTGGCGTCCGGCGGAAGATCGACCTGCCAGGCGGCGTTGCCGCCCAGGGCCGAGCCGTCAAAGACGATGAGCACCGAGAGGCTCGGGCGCGGCTGCCCGCCGGGGAAATCGATGCGCCACTGCGGGGCGTTGACCGCTCGCCCGTCGATCGCGACGGAGCGCAGTTGCCCCGTCTCGACGCGCACCGGGCGGACCAGCGGCGCCGGCGCCCAGACGGCGTCGCCCTCGTTCTCGCCCGTCAGCTGCACCCAGAGCGACAGTTCACGCGTCGCGCCGTCGTACTCCAGCGCCATGGATTGGTTGGACAGCGCGTCGCGCTGGGCCGCGGCCGAGAGCATCGCGCGCACGGCCTGGGCCTCGACCTGCGCCTGTCGGGCGCCGGTGGAGACCAGGCGCGGCACGATCACGCCGCCGACGATCGCAAGCAGCGCAACCACCACGACGATCTCGATCATCGAGAACGCGCTGCGGGCGGCGGCGGTCGCGGGCGGGCGGCGGGTCACGGCTTGACGATGTCCTTGTCGTCGCCCTCGCCGCCTTCGCGCTTGTCGGCGCCGTAGGAGACGACGTCGAAGTCGGCGTTCTTGCGGCCGGGGACGACGAGCACGAAGGGGTTGCCCCACGGGTCGATCAGCTGGTCCGAGTTGTCCATGTACTTGGTGGCGCCGCCCATGAGCATCTGCTCCAGCGAGACGCCCTGCGGCAATCGGCCGTCGTTGTCCGTCATGTAGAGCCGGACCGCGTTGGCGATCGCCGCGGCGTTGCTGGCGGCGACCGACTGCTTGGCCTGGCCGACGCGCCCGAAGATGCGCGGCGCGATCACCGCGGCGAGGATGCCGATGATGACGACGACGACGACGATCTCGATGATGGTGAAGGCGCGGTCGGGGCGGGAACTGCGACGGTTTCGTGCGTGGTGGATCATGAGCGGGAGTCCGGGGGTTGCCGGGCCGGGGCCCGGAGATTGGGCGTGGTTCGGTCACATGCGGCCGACGGCGTCCTGCATCTGCAGCAGGGGGAGGATGATGGCCGCGACGACGCAGCCGACGATGACGGCGAGCATGACGATGAGCAGTGGCGGGAGGATGGTGGTGAAGACCTTGACGCGGGTCTCGGTGCGGCCTTCGAGGGCGTCGGCGGCCTGGGTGAGAAGCTCGGAGAGCCGACCGGAGCGTTCGCCGAGCGAGACGATCTGGACCAGCAGCGGCGGGAACAGGCCGGTTCGTTCCAGCGGCTCGGCGATGGTCTTGCCGGCGGCGACCTGGTCGCAGACCACGTTGACGGCGCCGCGCATGGCGTGGTTGGTGATCGTCGCTGCGGTGAGCCGCAGCGCGCTGAGCACGGGGAGGCCTGCCTTGACCAGGGTGCCGAGCGTTCGGGTGAAACGGGCGACCAGCGCGTCGCGCACGAGCGGGCCGAGCACGGGCGTGGCCAGGATGGTGCGGTCGATCGCCAGGCGCGGACCGGGGGTGGCCCGTGCGCGGGACCACGCCAGGCAGGCCGCCGCGACCGCCCCGAGCACCAGCCACCAGTAAGAAGACATGAACCCGGCGAAGCCCTCGACGATGCGCGTCGGCAGCGGCAGCACGATGTTCTGGCCCTTGAGCGGCTTGAGAACCTGGGGCACGATGAACGTGGTGACGACCACCACCGCGGCACCGACGAGCACCGTCAGGATCGCCGGGTAGAGCGTCGCGCCCATGATCGAGCGGCGCAGCTCCAGGTCCTTCTCCAGAAGGTCGGCGCACTGGTGCAGCACGTCGGTGAGACGACCGGAAACCTCGCCGGCGCGGATGAGATTGACCACCAGCTCGTCGAAGGGCTTGCCCCACGATCGGCAGGCCTCGGCCAGGGCCGTGCCCTGCTCGACGCGCTCGATCAGGTGCGTCAGCATCGCGCTCTGGGCCGGGGAACGGCCGCTCTTGGCCAGCGTGCGCAGCGCGGGCACCAGCGGCAGCCCCGCCTGCGTCGCGGTGGCCAGTTCGCGGATGAACGAGGCCGTCTCGCCGAGGTTCATCGTGCGACCACGCCGGACGGGCATTGGCGCAGCGCCCGGGCGCGCCGGGGCCGTGAACTGGGCCTGGCCGTTGGCGGCTCCGTTCGGCGGTGCAGCGCCGTTGTCGGCCTTGCCCGGAACCGGCTTGGACGGCGAGCCGGCCGACGCGTCCATGACCTCGATGGACGCAGGGGTGATCCCTCGGCCGACCAGCAGCCGGACCGCCGCCGCCCGGTCGGGCGCGTCGATGACGCCCGCGCCCCCGGCGGACTGGCTCGACGATTTGTAGCGGAAGGTCGGCATGGGCGTCGGGGCGAGCTCTGCAGGGGCGGATCAGCGCGAGCCGGGGTCCTCGGCGTCCTGGGTCGCGCGCAGGACTTCGTCGACGGTGGTCAGGCCCTGCGAAGCCTTGATGAGGCCGTCTCGCCGCATGGTCAGATGGCCGGACGCCGCGTGGGCCAGCAGCTCGGGCGTGGTGGTGCGTCCCTTGGCGATCGCGGCTCGCATGGGGCCGGTGATCATGAGCATCTCGTAGTAGCCGACGCGACCCCGGAAGCCCGTCTTCTCGCACTTGTCGCACCCGGCGCCGCTGAAGGCCATCATGTTGGGGAAGAGCGGCCGCTCGGCCTCGAGGATGCGGTGCTGCAGCGCCTCGGCGATCCGCTCCGGTCGGACGCAGACCTGGCACGTGCGCCGGCCGAGCCGCTGCGCCACGATGCCCTCGATCACGCTGGCCAGCAGGAACGGCTCGATCTCCATGTCGAGCAGACGGCCGACGGCGCTGGGCGCATCGTTGGTGTGCAGCGTGCTGAAGATCAGGTGGCCCGTCAACGCGGCCCGAACAGAGATCTCGGCCGTCTCGGCGTCGCGGATCTCGCCCACCATCACCACATCGGGGTCCTGCCGCAAAATCGCGCGGAGCCCGTTGGCGAACGACAGGCCGCGGTCCGGGTTCACGGGGATCTGGTTCACGCCCGCCAGTTCGTACTCGACCGGGTCCTCGATGGTGATGATCTTGAGCGTGGGGTCGTACAGCTTGGTGAGCGCGGCGTAGAGCGTGGTGGTCTTGCCGCTGCCGGTCGGGCCGGTGACCAGCACCATGCCGTGCGGCAGGGCGATGAGCCGGTCCATCGAGTCGCGGTCGGCCTCGCTCATGCCCAGGGCCTTGAGGTCGAGGGTGATCGCCTGCTTGTCGAGGATGCGCATCACGACCGACTCGCCGTAGATCGTCGGAACGGTGCTGACACGGATGTCGACCTTGCGCCCCTCGAAGCGCAGGCCGATGTGGCCGTCCTGGGGGACGTAGCGCTCGGCGATGTCCATGCCGGCCATGATCTTGATGCGGCTCGTGATCGCGGCCTGCAGCGCCTTGGGCGGGCTGTTCTGCGTGCGGAGCAGGCCGTCGATGCGGTACTTGACCGCGAGCGAACGGTCGAACGGTTCGACGTGCACGTCGCTGGCGCGGCCCTTGACCGCTTCGAGAATGATCAGGTTCACCAGGTTGATGACCGAGGGCTCCTCGGCCATGCGGTGCACGTCGGCGGCGTCCACCGCCTCGAGGTTCGCCAGCAGTTCGTCGGCGGGTTCCTGTTCCCCGCCCAGGCGGGCGGCCATCTGCGTCGCGGTGGCCCCGTACGCGGTTCGGAGCAACTCGTCGAAATGCTCGCGGGCGATCTCCACGCGGGTCACGGGCTTGCCGGTGACCACGGAGATCTCGTCAGCCGCGGCGAAATCCTCCGGATTCGACATCGCCACCAGCAGGCGGTGGCCGTCGAACCCATACGGAACACAGCCGAGGCGCACGGCCTGCTCGGCGGAGATCAGCCGGCTAGCGTCCGCGTCGATCGTTGGCTTCTCGGTGAGCGTGCGGCGGGCGCGCCCCTTGCGAACGGGCGCGGGCGAGCCGTGCCCGTTCGCCGCGGCCGCTGATTCGGTCTGGCCGGACGTCTGGGCTGACATGGGCTGCGTCGGCATGCCGGATTCTACAGATGCTCGCCCCGGCGGATGCCGCCGGGACGCGGCTCAGTTGTTGCGGGGCTGCTGCGGCGGGTTGGCCCGGGGCGTGTTGCCGTTGTTGCCGCGCCGGCGCTGCATCTGGTCGCCGTTGTTGTTGTCGCCGCCCTGTCGCATGCGCGGGCCGCCGTCACCGCCGCCGCCCTGCTCGGGCAGGCGGGTGCGCTGCTGCTCGTTCAGGATGGCCTTGAGCGCCTCGACGGTGCGGTTGTCCAGATCGCGCCGAGCGGTTCGGTACTCCTGCATGGCAGGATTGTCGCCGAAGCCGCCGCCGCCACCCGGGCCGCGCTGCATCATCTGTGCGGGGTTGAAGGCGGCTTCCTGAGCCTCGGTAGCCTTCTCACCCTTCTCGTTGAGCGAGGCCGAATCGCGCTGGTACGACTCCATCAGGCTCGCGATGCTGGCCTTCTGGGCTTCGTCGAGATCGTCGAACGCCGCGGCGGCCTTGAGCGCTTGCGCCGCGTAGCGATCGCGGTAGACCTGGGGGAAGCTCTCGCGCTTGAACTCCGCGGCGAACTTGGCGGCGAGTTCGGGCGGAAGGGCGCCCTCCACCTGGCGGGCGTACCGCCGGTTGGTGTCGCGGACGGCCGTGGACGCTTCCCGGGCCTCTTCGAACATCTTCTGGATGCCGGCGGTGTCGCCGTTCTGGAACATCTCCATGCCCTGCTGCATGCCGCGCTCGTAGAGCTCGTTTCGCTTCTGCAGGGCGCGATCGACGTCGCCGGCGTAGGCGTCGAGGATCGGCCGGAGCGTCTCCATGACTTCGGGGGCCGGCTTGAGCTGATCGACGATGCGGATGACGTCGACCCGTTCACCGGCCATGAGACCCATGTTGATGGTCTGTTCGCGCCGGCGCATCATTTCCACCCGGGGCCAGGCGGCGATCTGGTCGTCGTTCAGGATGGCCTTGAGGTCGGCGACATAGGCGGTCTCCATCGCCTTGCGTGCCTCGGCGAGCTTGGTGCCCGCTTCGCGCAGACCGCCCCAGACCGACGGGTCCCGCGTCTCGCGGAACTCTTCGCGAACGCGGTCCATCTCCTTGCGGAACTCGTCGGCCTTCTCCTGGTAGCCGGCCAGGTGACCGGTCAGGAGGGTCTTGGCCGCTTCCTTCTGCTCCTCCGTGAGGTTCAGGATGGGAGCGAACTTGTCAACATCGCTCGGGCTGAACGGGGCACCCATCCGCCCGCCCATGCCACCCATGCCCCCCATCATCATCATGCCCATGCCGCCGCCGCCAGGACCGCGGCCGCCACCGCCTCCGCCACCGGGCTGCGCGACTGCTGCGGTGCCGCCGACGGCCAGGATGAGGGCGACGGACAGGGACGCGGATTTCACAGCGCGAGCGGCATGGGCGAACATGAGAGACTCCCAGGAAGCACGGTTTCCGGATGGGCGACAAGCCCCCACTGGACGGAGAACGTCGTCCGGGAACTGCTATTGCCGGTTGCGGTTACGGTTGCGTTTGGGGACAGCGGCCGGCCGCGAATCCTGATCAGGCGAATACCACCGGCTGTTTGTCGCCCATCATCTTGACAAACGCGTCGAACAGGTATGCGGAATCGTGGGGCCCGGGGCTGGCTTCCGGGTGGTACTGAACACAGAACACCGGGCGGTTCTTGAGGCGGAAGCCCGCGAGCGTTCCATCGTTCAGATGGATGTGCGTCGCTTCGGCCCCCGCCTGCTCCAGACTCTTGGGGTCCACCGCGAAGCCGTGGTTCTGGCTTGTGATTTCAACGCGGCCGTTCATGAGGTTCTTGACCGGCTGGTTCGCTCCCCGGTGGCCGAACGGCAGTTTGAAGGTCTTGGCTCCGATGGCCAGCCCGAGCAGTTGGTGTCCCAAACAAATGCCAAATGTCGGGATCGTCAGCCCGTCCCGATCTCCGATCACCTCTTTGAGGGTCTTGATGGTGGCACTCACCGCCGCTGGATCGCCCGGTCCATTGCTGATGAACAGCCCGTCGGCTTCGCCGCGACGGAACCGGTCCTTGATCTCCGCGGCGGAGATGGTGTGCGGGACAACCTCGACGTGACAGCCCCGCTGCGCGAGGTTCCGCAGGATGTTGCTCTTGGCTCCGCAGTCGAGCGCCAGGACGCGGTAGGTCCTCGTGCCGGGCTTGGCGTGTGCTCCGGGCAATTGGGTCTCCAAGGACCATTCCCCAAGGGACTCGCTCCACGTTTGCTTGGCGTTGCAGCCGACCTGGGGCACGAGGTTCTGCCCGGCCATCGATGGGGCCGAGCGCGCGATGTTGACCAACTGCTGGTCCGTTGGTTTGGGGTCATCCGAGATAACCCCCTGCATGACGCCGGCCGTCCGCAGCCGACGCGTGAGCGCCCGGGTGTCGATGCCCGTAATGCCGAGGATGCCTGCCTTGGCCAGATACGCGTCGAGTGGGAGCGTTGCCCGGTAGTTGCACGCCAGGCGGACCAGTTCGCGGACCACGAATCCCGACACCTGGACCTTGCGGCTCTCCACGTCCTCCGGGTTCACCCCGTAATTGCCCATCATGGGGTAGGTCATCACCAGGATCTGGCCCGTGTACGACGGGTCGGTCAGCGCTTCCTGGTACCCGCACATGGCGGTGTTGAACACCACTTCCGCGGTTCGCGTGAGGCCGGTCGCTCCGAACGCCCTGCCGTGGAACACAGCGCCGTCGGCCAGCGCCAGACGGGCCGTGCGTGCCTCGTCGCTGCCGCCGGCCCCGATGCTCGCCGAGTGCTGGATCATGCCGCTACTTTAGATGGGACGCACCGCTCGCGACGAGTTCCACGGTGAGCTTTCTCTTCGCACAGCCCGCGCCCGAGCCGCCCCGGCCGAGCGCCACCCGCTTCGCACGGGTGGTGGTCGAGCGGGGCATCGAGCGGGCGGGACGTGCCGGCGGAGTTCCGGACAGCGCCCTGAGCTACGCGCTCGCCGAGGGGGAGGAGCCCCAGGTGGGCGAGCGCGTGGAGGTGCCTCTTGGGAGGGGCAACGCGCGGGCCGCCGGCATCGTTGTGCGCATCGGCGGTCGAGAACTGCTC
>JAEUIX010000195.1 GCA_016794945.1 Phycisphaerae bacterium | reverse complement strand
ATCGTGGCCCAGGCCGTCGCGGAGGTCGAACGCATCGCCGTGCTGCCGCCGGAGTGCTTCTGGCCCCGGCCCGACGTGACCAGCGCCATGGTGCTGCTGCGCCGGCGAGCCGATCCGCTCACCGCCGACGCCGCCGGCCTGGCCAGGTTCTGCCAGCGGGTCTTCGCCGCCCGCCGCAAGCAGCTCGGCTCCTCCCTCGGTCGGCGCGACCACTGGCCCGCGGGCATCCGTCCTGAGCAGCGGCCCGAGGAACTGTCGGTGCCGCAGTTCGTCGCCCTGTGCGCCGTCGCGGGGAAGGCTCCCGACGCCGTTTGAATGCGCCGGATCGGCCCGTCGCGCTGGACACGGCTTGCGGCGCGGGGTACTTTGCTCCCGGAGGGCGCGCCCCGGGTCGATGGCCGACGATCACCACAAGCCGGTTCCGTCGATGGGCTCCTCGCTGGGCCCGGCGCTCGAGCCCGTGCTCACGGCCGCCACCGGCGGGCGACTTTCCGGCGTGCAGTGGTTCCGCTCCGACTGGCAGCGCGGCGGCGGTTGCACCGCCTTCGCCCGCTTCCGCGACGACGCGGGCGCCGAGCATGACGCGGTGGTGAAACTGCCCGTCGGCTTCAACGAGTACCGCTGGACACTCCGCCTGGCCGCGCAGGACACGACCGACGCGTGCCCCGTTCCCCGGGTCCACGCCTCCGGGCTCGAACTCGGCGGCTACGACCTGGCCTGGCTGGTGCTCGAACGCCTCCCCGGCCGCCCCCTTGCCGCCGGGCTCGACCGACAGGGACTGGACGACCTGCTCCACGCCGCTGCCCGGTGGCAGCGGCACGCCATGGCGACGCCGGTCGATGCGCCGCCGCCGGCGGTGGACTACGAGCGGCTGCTGGCCAGGGCACGCGAGGTGGTCAAGCGCGGCGTGGCGGTGCCGGCGGCCGATGCGCAGAAGTGGAACCACGAGATCCACATGGTGCAGCGGGCGCTGCCCACGCTGCTGCGTAAGTGGGAGTCGCGCGAGAAGACCTGCTGGTGCCACGGCGACCTCCACGCGGGCAACGCCATGCGCCGTTCCGGCGGCGCGTGCGTGCTGCTGGACATGGCGCTGGTGCACGCCGGGCACTGGCTCGAAGATGCGCTCTACCTCGAACGGGTCTTCTGGGGTCGGCCCGATGCGCTGCACGGCATCAGCCCGCTGTCGGCCCTGGCGGCACACCGTCGGGCCCTGGGACTGCACGCGCACGACGACTACGGCCTGCTCGCCAACGTTCGACGCGTGCTGATGGCCGGGTGCGCGCCCGCCTTCGTCGAGCAGGAAGGCAACCCGCGCTACCTCCAGGCGGCCCTGGACATCCTCCGCCGCCTGCTGCCGCAGGTGAACCACTGACCCGATCAATCCCGAACGTGCGAACGGAACCCGACCGGTGGATGGCTGCCAGCGGGCCTCGATCGCTATACTGAGCCCTGACCCCATCGGGCGGGCCAGAAAGGCGGGTTCCATGCAAGCGTTCGATCGTCTCAAGCAACTCGTGGCCGAGGCGGAAGAGGACGTGCTCAAGGGCGTAGGCGGCAACAAGGCCGCCAAGGTCCGGGCCCGCAAGAAGATGCAGGAGATCAAGCAGGCCGCGCAGGACGTCCGCGTCGGGCTGCTGGAGCAGGGCGAAGCCGAGAAGCCGGGCGAGTGAGCCGGGTCGATGTCGATCATGAGCACAGCACGTTCATCTGCTGAGTCGGGCGCAGCGCCGGCGGGTGGTCGCCCGACGCTCATCGACCTGAACGCCATCGATCTGGCCGCGCGAGACCGCGGCAAGGACGAGATCGAGCGATGGATCCCCCATCGCGGGCAGATGAACCTGCTCGACTACGTCCTCTGGACCAGCGACGACTACGGCCAGGGCGTCGGCCTCTGGCACGTCAAGCCGACCGAGTTCTGGGTCCCCGGGCACTTCCCGGGGCGACCCATGCTCCCCGGCGTGCTCCAGATCGAGGCCGGAGCCCAGATGTCGGTCTACCTCCACAACCGCCGGTCCGGCGCGCTGAGCACCGCGGCGTTCACGCACATCCGCGAGGCCAGTTTCCGCGCCCCGTGCGTGCCCGGCGACGACCTGCTGCTGCTGGCCAAGGAACTGCGCTACACACCGCGCAGGTTCGTCAGCGCCGTGCAGGGGATTGTTTCCGGCCGGATCGTGTTCGAGGCGCAGATCGAAGGCATCACCCTCCGCTGATCGATCCCGCGAGCCTCAGTTGACTTCCCGCACCTGCCCCGTGCCCTTGGCGATGCGCCCGATGGTGTGGACGCGCTCCCCGAGCTTCTCGAGCTGTTCCTTGACGCTCTCGGCGAACGAGGGACGCACGATCAGGCAGTAGCCGATGCCCATGTTGAACACCCGGCGCATCTCCTCCTCGTCGATGCGCCCGTGCTTCTGCAGGAACCGGAAGACCGGCGGCACCGGCCAGGCCTCGCGGTCGATGACCGCGTCGACCCTGGGGTGCAGCGCTCGGCAGAGGTTCCCGCTCATGCCCGAGCCGGTGATGTGCGCCATGCCGCCGATCACCTTCTTCACCCGGTACGAGCTCAGCAGCTTGACGATGGGCCGCACGTAGACCCGCGTGGGCGTCAGCAGGATCTCGCCAAGGGTGCGTGCGGGCGTCTCGTCGGCCGCGCGCTTGCGGCCCCTGGCCCGGGCCCTGGACGCTGGCTCCAGTTCCGGCGCGGGCGCCGACAGATCGAGCCCGGCCTTCTCCACCACCTTGCGAACCAGCGAGTAGCCGTTGGAGTGGATGCCGTCGCTGGCCAGGCCGAGCACCACGTCGCCCACCTCCACGCGCGTCGGCTTGATCGCCCGATCCAGGTCCACCACGCCGACGGCAAAGCCCGCCAGGTCGAAGTCGCCGGGCCGGTACAGCCCGGGCATCTCGGCCGTTTCGCCCCCCAGCAGCGCGCACCCCGCCCGCCTGCACCCCTCGACCATCCCCTTGACCAGGTCGGTCAGCACCGACTTGTCCACCTTGCCGATCGCGATGTAGTCCAGGAAGAACAGCGGCTCGGCCCCCTGCACGATCATGTCGTTGACGTTCATCGCCACCAGGTCGATGCCCAGCGTGTCGTACCTGTTGAGGTCGATCGCCAGCTTCAGCTTCGTGCCCACGCCGTCGGCGCACGCCACCAGCACCGGGTCCTTGTAGTTCCGCGCGAACAGCCGCTCGTTGAAGTCCAG
>JAEUIX010000119.1 GCA_016794945.1 Phycisphaerae bacterium | reverse complement strand
GCGGGCGGCTCGGCCGCGGCCACGCCGCGACGGCCCCTGTCTGTACTTCGTCCAGTCTACCACGGTTCCCAAACCTTTGGTGCACGGCTACTTGCGTTCCGGTGCATCCCGGTCCATGTGGTTAGCGTATACTAACTCAGTCCGGGGTATCGTGGTGCGATCCATGTCCGTCCATTGGCCCATCATTCGACGCTGTCTGACCGCCCCGTTAGGGGTGGCCGTTGTGGACGATCAGCGGTCGTACCGCCGCATCGCCATATTGGCCGCGGCGCTGACCCTGGCCGAGGCGATCGATCGCCGCGGCACCAGCCGCACCGTGGGGGTGTTGCTCCCGACCAGCGGCATGTTCCCCATCGCGGCGCTGGCGGGCTGGATCGCCGGGCGCACGGTCGTTCCCCTGAACTACCTGCTCAAGGCCGAGGAACTGCAGTACGTGCTCGACGACTGCGGCGCCGACACCGTCATCACCGTGCGCCCGATGCTCGAGTTCATGGGCTACACGCCGGCGCGCGCCGGCCTGCTGCTGCTCGAGGATGTCCCGTTCCGCTCCGTTCCGTCGCCGCGCTGGCCGGCCCGCGCGGCCGACGACGACCTGGCCGTGCTGCTGTACACCTCCGGCACCAGCGGCAAGCCCAAGGGCGTCATGCTCACCCACGGGAACCTCTCGGCCAACCTGCGGCAGATTCAGCGATGGATCGGCTTCACCCGGCGCGAGGTGATGCTCGGGATCCTGCCGCAATTCCATTCGTTCGGCCTGACGGTGCTGACGCTGCTGCCGCTGACGGTCGGCTGCAGGGTGATCTACACCGCACGATTCGTTCCCCCCAAGATCGTCCGGCTCTTCCGCGAGCACAAGCCCACGGCGTTCATCGGCATCCCCTCCATGTTCAACGCCCTCCTGAGCGTCAAGGAGGCCTTCGCCAAGGACTTCGAGCACCTGCGCTACGCCGTCGCCGGCGGCGAGCCGCTGCCCGAGGCGGTCGCGAGCCAGTTCTTCGAGCGCTTCGGCGTGCGCATCGCCGAGGGGTACGGCATGACCGAGACCGCCCCGGTCAGCAACTGGTGCCGCCCGCACGAGTTCCGCCCGCGATCGGTCGGCAGGCCGCTTCCGGAGATCGAGCAGCGCATCGTCGATCTGGACACCGGCGCTGTGCTGCCACGCGGGCTCGAGGGCGAGGTCCGCACACGCGGCCCCAACGTGATGCGCGGCTACTACAACCTGCCGCGCGAGACCGCCGCGGCGTTCGACGGGGACGGCTTCCTCCGCTCGGGCGACATCGGCCGCTTCGACGCCGACGGCCACCTCTACATCACCGGCCGCCTGAAGGAGATGCTCATCATCGCCGGCGAGAACGTCTTCCCGCGAGAGATCGAGGAGGTGCTCAACGCCCACCCGGCGGTCAAGGACTCCGGCGTCGTCGGCGTCCACGACCCCGTCCGCGGCGAGCTGCCCATGGCCTTCGTCGAACTGAAGGAGGGCTCCGCGTTCGACCCCGGTGAACTCACCCGCTGGTGCCGCAAGCGGCTGGCGGGCTACAAGGTCCCGACCGAGATCCGCCGCCTGGACGCCCTGCCACGCAACCCTACGGGCAAGGTGCTGCGCCGGGAACTGAAGAAAATGGCTGAAAGCCCCCAGTGACGGGCGGCGTTCGGGTTGGCGCGAGCACGCCGCCGGGTATGCTCAGTCCATGAGCACCACCACCGCACCGTCCTGTTCCCCGCCCGCACTCTCGACGGAGCACGCAGCGACGCTTCAGGTCGCCGAGAAGCTCGTCGGCCTGCTCGCGGTGGGGAAGAACCTGCAGGCGATCAGCGAGCTGTACGCCGACAACGCGCGCCACGTCGAGGTGATGGATGCTCCCTGGTGCCCACGCATCACCCAGGGCAAGGCCGAGCTGCTCAAGAAGGCCGAGCAGTTCGCCCGCGACACCGAGATCCACTCGGCCACCTGCGGCAAGCCGATCGTCAACGGCGACCAGTTCGTCTGCACCATGGGCCTGGACTGCACCAGCAAGCAGGGCCCCATGGCCGGCCAGCGCATGAACATCAGCGAGACGGCGCTCTACACCGTGCGCAATGGCAGGATCACCGAGGCCAAGTTCTTCTACTGCTGCGGCATGTAACCGGCGCGGGCCCGCCGCGCACGATGTGCCAGACTTCCCGACACGGCCCGCCTGCGCGGGCCGTTTCTACGCGCCCGCGCCCCGCTCGCGCAGCTTCGCCCAGCGCGCTTCGAACTCCCGGCGCCACTTCTCCACGCCCAGCCGCTCGAACTGGCCGGCCGCCTCCCGCCACAGGCGCTCGGCCTCATCGGACCGGCCGCGTTCCCAGGCGATGTCGCCGAGGTTGGCCCGCGCTCCCGCCGCCAGTTCCGCGCCCCTGTCGGTGTCCTGCCGCAACGAGATCTCGAGCGCCTCGCGCAGCAGCGCCTCGGCCCGGTCCCACTGGCGACGGGATTCGGGCACCAGCGACAGGTTGGCCAGGTCTCGCGCGACCGCGTGCGGATCGTCGAGCGTGCGGCTGACCTCCAGCGCCCGCGTGAGCAGCGCCTCGGCCTCGTCCAGCACGCCCCGCCGGTGCGCCACCAGACCGAGGTTGCACAGCGCCCGCGCCGCCTCGGGCGAGCCGTCGGCCGCCATGGCCAGGCGCCGCTGGGCCAGCGACCCGGCCCGCGCCAGGTCACCGGTCCGGAAGGCGAACTGGAACGCCGCCAGCAGCACGGCGGGATCGTCCGGGTGTGCGGTTTCGGCCGCGAGGACAGCGCGGGCCAGGCCCGCCAGTTCCGCCTCGGGCACGTCGCGTCCGCGCGAAACGGAATCTACGGCGCGCTGCGCCGCGGCCAGCAGTTCGTTTCGTGCGTCATACGGGGCCGGCAGGGGCACTCCCCGGCCGTCGGCGCTTCAGCCGCCGAAGGCCTTCTTGTAGTCCTCGAGGAATTTCTTGAGGCCCACGTCCGTCAGCGGGTGCTGCAGCATCTGCTTGATCACCGAGAACGGCACGGTTGCAACGTCGGCGCCCGCCAAGGCGCAATCGACCATGTGCTTGGGGTGCCGGACGGACGCCGCCAGCAGTTTGGTCTTGTAGCCGAAGTTGTCGTAGATCTGCCGGATCCGCTGGATGAGATCCATCCCGTCCTCGGCCACATCGTCGAGCCGTCCGATGAACGGGCT
>JAEUIX010000087.1 GCA_016794945.1 Phycisphaerae bacterium | reverse complement strand
CGAACACCGGTCAGCTCTCGGCGGATTCGCCGCTGCTGGCGCGCCGTCGGCTGACCCACGGCTCCGACCTGGGCCGGTGGTTCACGCAGCCGTGCGTGATCATCCAGGGGTGGATGGGCGAGCGCGAGGGCGACGGGCCGTGCCCGGTGCCCATCACCGTCGGCGGCGAGCCGGTGGCGATGTCCGGGCGGACGCTGGTGCGGTGGGTCTACCCGCTGGCCGAGTCGCCGCCGCGGGTGGAGATGTCGGGCCCGGACGAGGGCGCGCCCGCGCCGACGGGGCCGGCCGAGGGCGGCGGGGCCGGGGGCGGGGCGTAAGACGAGGGACCGACGCATGCCGATGATCGAGACGATCAACCTGTCGAAGCGGTACGGCGACCTGGTGGCGCTGGACAACCTGAACCTGTCGATCAGCGCCGGGGACTGCTTCGGGTTCATCGGTCCCAACGGCGCCGGCAAGACGACGACGATCAAGATCCTCGCGACGCTGCTCAAGCCCTCGTCCGGTCAGGCCATGATCGACGGCCTGACGGTGGGGTACCAGAACCGGCAGATACGACCCATCATCGGCTACGTGCCCGACTTCATGGGGGCGTACCAGGACATGGTCGTGACCGAGTACCTGGAGTTCTTCGCGGCCTGCTACAACATCCACGGCGCCCAGCGCCGCAAGGTGGTGCAGGACGTGCTCGACCTGACCGACCTGAATTACAAGGCCCAGGCGGAGGTGAACAGCCTGTCGCGCGGCATGCAGCAGCGGCTGTCGATCGCGCGCGTGCTGCTGCACGATCCCAAGGTGCTGCTGATGGACGAACCGGCCAGCGGCCTGGACCCCCGGGCCCGCATCGAGATGCGCGAGCTGCTCAAGGAGCTCAAGCGCATGGGCAAGACCATCATCATCTCGTCGCACATCCTGCCCGAGCTGGCAGAGCTGTGCAACGTCGTCGGCATCATCGAGCGCGGGCAGCTGCTGTTCAACGGAACCGTGCAGGAGGCCGTGCGACGCGCCCGCGTGGGCCACGTCGTGCACGTGTCGGTGGCCGGTCGCGCGGCCGACGCCGTCGCCGTGCTGCAGCGGCTGCCGGGAGTCGCCCGCGCCGCCATCGCCGAGGCCCAGGCCGGCCCGTCGCCCGCGGGCCCGGGCGCGACGCTGATCAACGTGTCGCTGGACCCCGGCTCCAGGCTCGACATCAGCGACATCCCCAATGTGCTGGTCAACAACGGCCTGCGGATCGTCCAGTTCACCGAAGAAGCGGTGAATCTCGAAACCGCCTTCATGCGACTGACCAAGGGCGTGGTGCAGTAGGGGCGGAACCGGCGGCAACAGGGGCATGTTCGGGGTGAGGCCCGCCCGACGGCGGCGGTTGATACCCTTGCACGGTCGGGGGGGCCGGTGTGCATCAGGAGATTCCCATGCGGATGAGCCTTGTGGCTGGTGGATGGGCGGCGGCGGGCGTTTCGGCCGCGGTGCTGGCGTTCAGCGCGCCCCCGGCGAAGTACCCCGCCTCCAAGACGGTGGAGCAGAAGGACGACTACCACGGCACGGTGGTGGCCGACCCGTTCCGCTGGCTGGAGGACGACAACAGCGAGCAGACCAAGCAATGGGTCGAGGCGCAGAACGAAGTGGCCTTCGGCTACCTCAAGTCGATCCCGCAGCGCGAGGCGATCAAGCAGCGGCTCACGTCGCTGTGGAACTACGAGCGGTACGGCATGCCCGGCAAAGAGGCGGGCAAGTACTTCTACTCGTTCAACACGGGCCTGCAGCCGCAGAGCGTGCTCTACGTGACGGCCAGTCTGGCCGATCGCGGGCGCATCCTGCTGGACCCCAACACCCTGCGGGCCGATGGCACCGCGGCCCTGAGCGGCACGGCGGTGTCCGAGGACGGCAAGCTGCTGGCCTACGGCGTGGCCGACGCGGGGTCTGACTGGAACACCTGGCGCGTGCGCGACGTGGAATCGGGCAAGGACCTGTCCGACGAGATCCGCTGGGTGAAGTTCAGCGGCGCCTCGTGGACCAAGGACGGCAAGGGCTTCTTCTACAGCCGCTACGACGCCCCGGCCGAGGGCAAGGCCCTGACCGGCTCCAACAAGTTCCACAAGCTCTACTACCACCGCCTGGGCACGCCCCAGGACCAGGACATCCTGGTCTACAACCGCGAGGACCAGCCCGACTGGGGCTTCGCCGCGGGCGTCACCGACGACGGCCGATACGTTGCGCTCAACGTCTCCCACGGCACCGACAAGAAGAACCGGTTCTTCTACCGTGACCTGTCCGCCGGCGTGGCCCACACCATGACCGACGCCGACAAGGCCATCCGCGAGGCGGAACTCGCGGCGGCCAAGAACCTGCTCCGCGGCGATGAGCCGGACCATATCGCCGAGACCAAGCGCAAGGCTGTGGCCGATGGGGTCGCGGCCCGCAACGAGCGCGTCAAGGCCGCCGGCGGAACGGCGTACGGGTTCGTCGAGCTGCTCAACGACTTCGACGCCTCGTACGACTTCATCGACAACGTTGGCACCGTCTTCTACTTCCTCAACGACCTCAAGGCCCCGCGCAACCAGGTGCTGGCGATCGACGTCGCCAAGCCCGAACGCTCGAACTGGAAGGTCGTGGTCCCCGAGTCCGACGCGACGCTCGTGAGCGCATCCATCGTCGGCGACCACATCATCTGCAACTACCTCAAGGACGCCGCGTCGCAGGTCAAGGTGTTCGACCTCAACGGCAAGTTCGTCCGCGACGTGCAGCTGCCCGGCATCGGCACGGCGGGCGGCTTCGGCGGCAAGCGCAAGGACCCCGAGACGTTCTACTCGTTCACGTCGTTCACCACCCCGCCGACGATCTACCGCTACGACGTGAAGACGGGCGTGTCGACGGTCTTCAAGTCCGCCAAGGTCGACTTCAACCCTGCCGACTACGAGGTCAAGCAGGTCTTCTACGCCTCCAAGGACGGCACCAAGGTGCCGATGTTCATCGCCCACCGCAAGGGCCTGAAGCTCGACGGAACCAACCCGACGCTGCTCTACGCCTACGGCGGCTTCAACATCTCCATCACCCCGACCTTCAGCGTCTCCAACCTCGTGTGGATGGAGATGGGCGGCGTCTACGCCGTCGCCAACATCCGCGGCGGCGGCGAATACGGCGTCGACTGGCACCAGGCCGGCACCAAGCTCCGCAAGCAGAACGTCTTCGACGACTTCATCGCCGCCGGCGAGTGGCTCATCGCCAACAAGTACACGCAGCCGAAGAAGCTGGCGATCCGCGGCGGCAGCAACGGCGGCCTGCTCGTGGGCGCGTGCATGACGCAGCGTCCGGAGCTCTTCGGCGCCGCGCTGCCGGCCGTCGGCGTCATGGACATGCTCCGCTTCCACAAGTTCACCATCGGGCACGCCTGGCGCAGCGACTACGGCTCGTCGGAGAACGCCGACGAGTTCCGCGCCCTGTACGCCTACTCGCCCTACCACGCCCTGCTGCGGGCCAAGCCGGGGACGCACTTCCCGGCAACCATGGTCACCACCGCCGACCACGACGACCGCGTCGTGCCCGGCCACTCGTTCAAGTTCGCCGCCGCGCTGCAGGCGGCCGGGGCGCCCGGCGGCACCCTGAACCCGGAGAACCCGCTGATCATCCGCATCGAGACCCGGGCGGGCCACGGCGCCGGCAAGCCAACGGCCAAGATCATCGAGGAGGCGGCGGACACCTGGGCGTTCCTGGTCCGCACGCTGGGATTCAGCCCGACGCTCAAGGCCGCCGAAGAACCCAGCAAGTAGCCGGCCGTTTCAACCCGAAGCACACCCCGCCCCGCGCCCCTCGGCGCGGGGCGTTTCGTTGCGCCCCGCGCGGCCCCGGGGGCCTTACACTGGCCGCCACAGGAGTGAACGCATGCCCGCCGTCTACCCCTTCCGCGCTGTCCAGTACGCCGCCGCCGCCGAGGGCGGCGGGGCCGATGTTTCCGCCCTGCTGGCCCCGCCGTACGACGTCCTCGACGCCGCGGGCAAGTCCGCGCTGCTGGCCCGCAGCGACCGCAACATCGTCACCGTCGACCTGCCGCACATCCCCGCGAAGGAACTCGGCCCGCCCGGCGCGTACGAGGGCGCCGCGGCGACGCTGCAGGCCTGGCTGCGCGAAGGCACGCTGGTGCGGCGCGAGAAGCCGGCGATGTTCCTCTACCGCCAGACGTTCACCTTCGGCGGCAAGCGCACCGTGCGCACGGGCATGATCTGCACCCTGGGCGTGCAGCCGTTCGGCCCGGCGCCGGGCGGCGGCATCCTGCCCCACGAGGAGACCTTCAGCGGGCCCAAGGAAGACCGCATGGCGCTGATGAAGGCCACGGCGACGCAACTGTCGCCCATCTTCGGCCTGCACCAGGATGATGGCGGGCGTGCGGCCGGCCTGCTGGCCTCGCTCGCGGCCCGCGGGGGGCCGTCGGCCGTTGCCCGAACCGACGACGGCACCTCGCACGAGGTCTGGACGATCGAGGACCCCGCGACCCTCAAGGCCTACGCCGACGCCCTCGCGGGCGAGGACGTCTTCATCGCCGACGGCCATCACCGCTACACCACGCAGTTGAATTACTGCAACCAGTTGGCCGCGGCGGGGGCCCTGCCGGCCGACCACCCGGCCCGGCGGTGCATGTTCGTGCTCATCAGCATGTCGGACGCGGGGCTGGTGATCGGCCCGACGCACCGCATTCTCGGCGGCATGAGCGGGTATTCGTGGGACGCGTTCGCCAGGGCAGCCGAGGGGAAGCTGACGATCACGCCCGTGTCCGGCGACCCGCACGCGCTGGAGCGGGCGATGAACGAAGCGGCGGGGCGAACTGGCCGCAACGCCCTGGGGCTGTACGACTTCGCCGGCAAGCGGTGCTTCGTGGCCCAGCCGGCCGAGGCGGACCCGCTCGCATCGCGGTTCGGCGCCAAGCCCAAGGCGTGGCGCGAGCTGGATGTGGCGCTGGTGCAGTACCTGGTGGTCGAGGGCATCGCCCAGCCGGCGCTCAACGCCGGCCAGCCCGTGAAGTGGGCCTTCCCGCACTCGATCGAGGAAGTGCTGGAGATCGGCGCGGGCAAGGAGAAAGGCTCGGGCGGGGGCAAGGCCTTTGCGCCGCAGTTGGGCGTGATCGTGCGTCCCACGCCGCTGGAGGCGGTGAGGGCCGTCAGCCGCGCCGGAGAACTGATGCCCCAGAAGAGCACGTTCTTCTACCCGAAGCTGGCGACGGGCGTCTGCCTGAACCCGCTGCGGTGATCGGCGGCGCGGCCGATCGATGCGGAATGAAAAACGCCGGCCCGCGAGGGCCGGCGTTCTCGTTGTTGACGGTACGCGTTGGTCGCGCCGGTTCAGCGGCGGCGACGCATGCCGATCAGCCCGCCGAGACCGACCAGGGCGGCGGCGCCGGGGGTCGGGATCTGCGTGATCTCGAGGGTGACGATGGGGTTCAGGGCCAGCGCGGGGCCCGAGCCATCCCAGTGGATGCTGTTGCCGTTGTCGAAGATCTGCGCGATGCCCTGGCTGGCGGTCACGCCGATGATCGTGCCGTCCTGCTTCAGGCCGGTGATGTCCACGGCGTGGAAGTCGAAGTCGCCG
>JAEUIX010000026.1 GCA_016794945.1 Phycisphaerae bacterium | reverse complement strand
CTGGGCCTGCGATCTGTTCTTCGAAGCCGAGCGGCGGTACTGGATGAGCCGCAACTACGCGGCCCAGGTGCAGCACGCCCGCCAGCGGAAGCTGGGGCTGGGGTGGGCCAACCACGACCACCACACGTACCGCAGCAGCCGGCAGTGCTTCAAGGCGCTGATCGCGGCGCTGGAGAAGCTCGGCTTTGCCTGCCGCGAGCGGTTCTACGCCGGCGCCGAAGCGGGCTGGGGCGCGCAGGTGCTGGAGCAGCACGAGACGGGGATCACGATCTTCGCCGACGTGGACATGAGCCCCGAGGAACTGCTGGGCGACTTCCCGCACCAGGGCCTCACGGCCCGCGCCGACCTGGGGACGGTGGGCCTGTGGTGCGCGCTGCACGGCGAGGCCTTCCTGCAGGCGGGCATGCACCACCTGGAGTGCCAGTTCGACTGGCACGCGCTGGTGAGCCAACTGGAGCACGAGGCGCACATCAAGACGATGGCCCCGTTCACGACGTTCCCGTACCTGCGGCAGGCTTTTACCGAGGGCGAGCGCTGGCCCGTGAAGCCCGAGCGCATCGAGCGCCTGGTCAAGGCGGGGCAGATCAACGCGATGCAGGCCGAGACGTTCCGCGTGGAGGGGGCCCTCGGCTCGCACCTGGAGAACCTGGAGCGCAACGACGGCTTCAAGGGCTTCAATCAGAAAGGCGTGAGCGACATCATCGCCCGCACCGATCCTCGCCGGCAGAAGGTGCTCAGCGGGGCGTGAGCGGGGCCGCCGACCCTGCGGATGGTTCGGCGGGTCCATCGGCCAGCGGGCTCACCGGCGCAGGGCGGGATCGGACCCAGAGCTTTTCGAGTTCGATCCGCGACGGGAAGGGCACGGTCGAGTCGATCCACGCGTCCAGCGGCCACAGGTCCGGCTCGCCGCGTCGCCAGCCGTCGAGCACCCACACCGGCCGCGGTCGGGGCGTGGTCAGGAGCTTGGAGCGTTCCAGCCGCTTGGGGTCCCAGACGAGCACGGCGTGATGCTCGTTGGCGGTGCCGGCGTCGAGCGCGACCCCGGTGGCGTCCCACCCGAGCCTGCCGACGGTCTCGACGACGCCCTCGTAGACCATCTGCTGCCACTGCCAGCACAGACCGCGGTTGGGCCCGCCGACGACGTTGACCATCATGTTGCCGTGCCAGCCGGAGCGCCAGGACGCATCATCGGCGGCGCGGGCGCGCCGGACCGCGGCGGAGAACGCGTCCTGGATGGCGGTCAGTTGCGGCGGATCGTGGGGGCCGAGCGCCGGCGGCGGGCCGTAGCACCCGCCGAGCGCGCCGAGGCACGCCGCGAGCGTCAGCAACCATGACCAGGCTCCGGTGCGCATGGCGACAGGGTACCGGCCCGGGCTCGATTCGGGTACGCTCGACGCAAAGGGGTTCGCGTGAGTTTCGGCACGTTCATCGCCTGGGCCGTACCGATCTGCCACGTGCTGGGCGCGCTCTCGGCCGTCGCCGCGGTGATGCGGACCCGCACCAGCCAGGGGGCGATCGCCTGGGCGCTGTCGCTGATCTTCATCCCCTACGTGGCGCTGCCGTTCTACTGGGTGTTCGGCTACGACCGGTTCGAGGGCTACCGGCGGCGGCTGCGGCTGACGGTGTCGCGCCACCGGGGCCACACGGTGACGGTCCACGATGCGCTGCTGGCGGTCCGGGCGACGCTGCCTCCGCAGCGTGCGGCCGACCAAGCAGTGATCGAGCGGATCAGCGGGCACGTCTTCACGCGGGGCAACACGGCCGACCTCCTGATCGACGGGCGCGCCACGTTCGACGCGATCTTCGAGGCCGTGCGGTCGGCCGAGCGCGACGTGCTGGTGCAGTACTACATCCTGCGGGACGACGAAGTGGGGCACCAGCTGGCGGACCTGCTGGTGGCGCGCCTGCGCAAGGGGGTGCGGGTGATGGTGCTGTACGACCACCTGGGCTCGTTCGGCCTGGGCAGCCGCTACGCGGCGCGCCTGCGCGAGGCCGGGGCAGACGTTCACGCGTTCCGCACGGCGCGTGCGCCGCGCCTGCGGATCCAGATTAACTTCCGCAACCACCGCAAGGCGGTGATCGTCGACGGCAAGGTCGGGTTTGTCGGGGGCATCAACGTCGGGCGCGAGTACCTGGGCCTGGACCCCGCGTTGAGCCCGTGGCGCGACACGCACCTGCGCATCAGCGGGCCGGCGGTCATGGACCTGCAGCGGGCCTTCGCCGCGGACTGGTACTGGGCGGCCGGCGGCCTGCCCAACCTGCCGTGGGCGCCGCCGGTCCATCCCGACGGATTGGACGGCGTTCTGACGCTCCCCTCGGGCCCCGCCGACGAACCCGAGGCGCTCCCGCCGGTGCTGCTGCACCTGATCAACAGCGCTCGATCGCGCCTGTGGATCGCCACGCCCTACTTCGTGCCCGACCCTCCGACGCTCGAGGCGCTCCGCTCGGCTGCGTTCCGCGGTGTTGACGTGCGGCTGATCCTCCCCGGCAAGCCCGACACGCTGCCGGCCTGGCTGGCGTCGTTCACCTACCTGCCGGCGTGCACGTCGGCGGGCGTCCGGGTCTTCCGCTACACCGAGGGGTTCATGCACCAGAAGGTGTGGCTCATCGACGACGACCTGGCGAACGTGGGAACGGTGAACATCGACAACCGCTCCATGCGACTGAATTTCGAGCAGAGCGTGATCGTCTGCGATCGCCGGTTCGCGTCGCGCGTCGAGGAGATGCTCAACGCCGACCTGGCCCACTGCCGCGAGGTGAGCGCCGAGGAGTTTACGGCCCGCTCGTGGCCGTTCCGCCTGTCGGCGCGCCTCGCACGCCTGCTCGAGCCGGTGCTGTGAACCGCGGCCGCGAAGATCAGCCGCCGGGCGGGCCGTCGTCGAAGTTCTTCCATCGCTCCAGCGGGATGATCCGCGGCGGCTCGCTGTAGGGCCCGAGCCACGGGTCCACGGCGAACCGTTCGCCGGTCGCGCGATCGCGGATCACCGCCGAGCGGTGCACCGGCACCACGCCGCCGGCGTACCGCCACAGGGGCTCCATCACCTCGTGCCGACGCAGCAGACCCTGCTGGTCGAGCACGCGCAGGAACACCGTCGTCGCCGTCGAGCAGTCCACGCAGTCCATGCGGCCCTGGCCGTCGGAATCGACCTCGCTGTAGCCCAGCGCGTGCCGAACCGGCGTCTGGCGGCAGGCGGCCAGTTGCATGCGGTGCACCGCGCCGGCGATGGCGCCACGTTCGCCCGCGCCGTCGGCCGGCGGCGGCGTGAACGCGGCGCGGATCGCGGCGCGGTCGTCGGGTGTCAGCGAGATTGTCGCGTGGAAGGTGCCGCCGGTTCCCCAAGCGAACGGAACAGCGTCGAGCGAGATCGCCGCGCCGGGTGGCAGCGGGTCGTGCGCGCAGGCGGACAGCAGTGCGACCGTCGCGGCGGACGCGGCGGCGAGTCCACGGATCGGAGTCACGGTTCCACCCCCGCAGGCGGTTCGGTGGGCTCAGGTTCGCCGGGCTCGACGTCGTCGCCGTCGGGCAGCCCGGTTGTGCCGGATCGGCGAAGGGCTTTCACGCCTCGGATGACGACTTCCCGCGCGCTGTAAGCCCTCAGATCGAGCGTCCGACGTGCCGCGATCGCGCTGGGCTTGAACACCAGGTCGAAGGTATCGCCGGCGGAGCCACGCACGTCGCCGAGCATCACCCGGCGCTTGGAATTGCCGGAAGCGCCGCCCGACCATGCGTAGACACCGGCCGAGGAGGTGCGGTCGTCGGGCAGGATCAGCCGGCTGGAGGAGATGGCTCCCAGCCGCCACTGTCGCTCGCCCTGCGCCGCGTACACGTCGAAGGCGAAGCCGACGGGCGGATCGTCCACCAGAATCGTGAGCGCCAGCTGTCGCCGTGGAGTTGCGCCGGCGGGGAGGTCGCGCCCTGCCGGGAACTCGCTGAGCACGAGCCCGGCCGGTTGCGGCTGCAGCATCCGCGCGAGCGCATCCATGTCGGCGGGGCCGGGTTCGATCGCAACGACGGAGTCACGGTCGGGCGGCAGCACCTCGACAGGGACCTCCAGCCGCACGCGATCGGCCTTGGGATCATCGGGGCCGGGCGTGCGGAAGCCGACCATGACATCCATCGGTCCGTTCTGCTGCTGGGCCTTCCACACCACGTCGAGCGCCAGCGTGTGCCGCCCGGGCGCGACGGTGCTCGGGCAGCGCAAGGTGACCTCGAGCTCGCGATCGCCGCCCCAGAACGTCGAGCCCGGCCGGGCCGCTACGAGGTAGAGCGTTCCGAGCAGGTCGTTCTGCGGGGCCACGCCCCGCAGCAGCGGCAGCATGCCCTGGCGGCCCTCGCGGTTGACGGGCTTGTCGCCGAGCGAACCCTTGGGCAGCCAGACGTTGAGCATGAGCGTGTCGCTGGGGCTCAGGCGCGGCTCGGCGATCGTGAGCCGCACGGGCAAGGGATCGCCCGCACGGACGCTCGCCCGAGTCGTCGCACTGAACGCGACCGCCTGGCGGAAGTAGCGCCGCTCCGACGCTTCATCAAACTCGCCGTTGAGCCGCACGCGGTCGATCAGTTCCGCCCACGCGTCGTCCCACCGGCGGTTGGAATCGGCCTGCAGGTCAAGCACGTGCGCCAGCACCTGGGCGGTCTGGGCCTTGTCGAGGAGCTTGTTGGTCAGCCGGTCGTGCAGTTCGTCGGCGATCGCGCGACCCGTCGGCCGGTCGGCGAACCGCGATTGCCACAGCAGCACCCCTACCGGAAGGTGTTTGTGGAGGTTCGCCCCCGTGACCGCCGCGAAGAACGCCAGCCCGAGCGTCGCCGCGGGCATCAGGATCAGGATCGCGGCCAGCAGACCGAGCACGGGCATTTTCCGGCGTGCCCCGTTGCGGACGGACTTCGGCCGCTTGAGCCCCGCGCCGCACTCCGGGCACGTGACGCCGGCGGGCAGGACGCCGTCGAGATCGAAGTTGCACCACGCGCAGGTGGGATGGTCGTTGATGCGCCGGCCGCGCCACGCCAGCGCCATGAGCAGCACGCCCGCCGCGAGCACGCCCAGGCACAGGAAGAAGAAGCCGATGGTCATGGTCCGCCCCGGTTGGCTTGTCGGCACGCGTGCCGATCGTTCGGGCATCCTACCGCGCCGCGTTGATGGGGCCGGCACTCTCGATGCACGGGGCTAGGCCAGGCCGGGCGTCACGTCCCGCATCCGGGCGTAGCGGATGCGCAGGAACGAGAATCCCGCCTTGGAATCGTAATAGGAGCCTACTTCGCCCCAGGGGTACGCGGTTGTGCGCGGGTGCTCCGCAGTGATCTCGAAGGGGAGCACCGGGGGCTTCTGCTCGTCGTAGGTCAGAGGCAGAGGTTCCAGGGGCAGGCCGAAGGCCAGTCGCGCCCAGGCCTCGTGTCGGGCTTTGCGGGCGAGTTCTTTTTCGAGGGTCCAGTCCTTCCAGCCAGAGCCGTCGTCGGCAGAGCGGAGCACCAGGTCGACGGCGTGCACCCGGCCCTGCTCGCTGTGGACGGTCACGTGGAAGCGGTCGGGCCCCGGCGCGACGCCGATCGCATCGAACGTAACGGTCGAGCCGCCGGGGCCGATGCGAATCGCGCCGCCGAATCGGCGAGCCAGGTCGGCCAGGTCGTCGTCGCCGGTCTGCGGGCCCAGCGGGTGATCGCCGTTGATCAGGAGCGTTCCCGGCGGGGCATGCTGCGGCATGGGGTGATTATGGGCGACGTCGGCGCACGGGTCAGGCGGCGGCCACCCCGGCCCCCCCGCCCTGCGTGGCCTTGAGGCCGACGATGCCGACGCCGATCAGCACGATGCAGGCGAACTGCGCGGGCGTGAGCCGCTCGCCGAAGAACCACGCCCCTCCGACGATCGCGCCGACGGCGCCGATGCCGACCCAGACGGTGTACGCCAGGCCCAGCGGCAGGGACTGCATGGCGCGGGCCAGCAGGATGAACGACACGAGCATGGCGGCGATGGTGCCGACGCTCGGCCACAGACGGCTGAAGCCGTCGGTGTGCTTGAGTCCGATGGCCCAGACGGCTTCGAGCAGCCCGGCGACCAGCAGCAGGATCCATGGCAGCATGGCCAAGCGTAGTGGCCCGGCCGCGGGGTTCGCTTTGGTCAGTCGTTGGGCAGGGGGCAGTGGCCGCCGTTCTTGAGGTGGTAGTCCTGGTGGTACTCCTCGGCCATCCAGAACGCACCGGCCTGGGATGCCGGGACGATCTGCGTGACGATGCGGCGGTTCTTGAAGCGCTCGGAGGCCTGCTGGCGTTCGATGAAGGCGCGGGCGGCCTTGGCCTGTTCCTCGTTGTCGGTGAAGATGGCCGAGCGGTACTGGTCGCCGATGTCCGGGCCCTGGCGGTTGAGCTGGGTGGGGTCGTGGAACTTGAAGAACGCGGCCAGAAGTTGGTCGTAGGAGATCCGCGCGGGGTCGAACGTGACTTTCACGGTTTCGGCGTGCCC
>JAEUIX010000256.1 GCA_016794945.1 Phycisphaerae bacterium | reverse complement strand
GCTTCAGCGGCACGTTGCTGAACATCGCGATCTTCTGCCGCACCGTGTCCGTCGCCGGCTGGCTCGCCCGGCAGCCGATCAGGTGCGGCTGGATCCCCGCCTCCATCAGCCGCTTGATCCCAAGCTGCGCCGGCTTGCTCTTCTGCTCGCCCAGCGTCTCGGGCTTCATCACGTACGTCAGCGCCACGAAGCACGTGCTCCCGGGCCCCTCCTCGAACGCCAGCTCCCGCAGCGCCTCGATGTAGAACCCGTTCTCGTAGTCGCCCACCGTCCCGCCCACCTCTACGAACACCACGTCCGCAGGCCGCTTGCCGTCGCCGTAGTGCGCCAGCTCGCGGATCCGCCGCTTCACCTCGCCCGTCACGTGCGGGATCATCTGCACGTCCCGCCCCAGGTACTCCCCGTGCCGCTCCCGGTCCAGGATCTGCGAGAAGATCTGCCCGCTGGTCGTGAAGTTCCGGCGCGTCAGGTCCTGGTCGAGCATCCGCTCGTACGTCCCCAGGTCCATGTCGCACTCGGTCCCGTCCGCCAGCACGAACACCTCCCCGTGCCGGTACGGGTTCAGCGTCCCCGCGTCGATGTTCAGGTACCCCTCCAGCTTGATCGGGGCCACCGACAACCCCTTGTCCTTCATCAGCTTCGCCACGCTCGCCGCGAAGATCCCCTTGCCAAGCCCGCTCATCACCGTGCCGAACACCACGACGAACTTGTGGTACCCGCGCCGATACCCCGGCGGGAACGGCGAGTAATACTCCGACGCCGACGTCTCCGCCGCGCCCGCCAGCAGGCCCGCCGCGTCGGCTCGATCGGTGTCGTTCTGCTCGCGCTCGCTCATCCCCGGCAGGTCGGGACCGCATCCCAGGGGACCGGTCCGCCTGCGCGACATGGAGTCCTTCCCGTCGGGCATGACCCGATCGTATCAGCCCCGCGCGCCCCGGGCGCGTTCCACGTTCTCCACCGTCGCGCGCCAGGAACCACCGATACGCTCCCGCACGCCCATGCTCCTCGCCCTGGCAGAGCCCGCCGCCACCGCCCTCTTCCTCGCCGTCTTCGGCGTGCTCATGGCCTCCAGCGTCCTGTTCACCCGGACCCTCGACCGCATCGGCATCCCCGTCGTCCTGGTCTTCCTCGTCCTGGGAATGCTCGGCGGATCCGAGGGCATCGGCGGCGTCGCTTTCGACGACCACGCCTTCGCCTTCCGCGTCGGCACCGTCGCCCTCGCGCTCATCCTCTTCGACGGCGGCCTCAACACCTCCGCCGCCGCCATCCGCCGCTCCGCCGGGCCCGCCGGCGCCCTGGCCACCATCGGAGTCGCCGGAACCGCAGCCGCGCTCGCCGCCATCGGCCGCCTCTTCGGCCTCGCCTGGTCCGAAGCCATCCTCATCGGCGCCATCGTCTCCTCCACCGACGCCGCGGCCGTCTTCGCGGTCCTCCGAGGCGGCAGCCTCCGCGTCAAGGAAAAGGTCCGCGCCACCCTGGAAGTCGAATCCTGCGTCAACGACCCGATGGCCGTCATCCTCACCGTCGCCATCGTCGATGTCCTGCGCACCGGCGGCCAGCCCGGCTGGGGGCTGCTGCTCGAGGTCCCCGTTCAACTCCTCGTCGGCGCCGCCGTCGGAATCGCCGTCGGACTGGCGACCCGCTGGATCCTCGCCCGTTCCCGCTTCAGCACCGGCGGGCTCTACCCCGTCGTCACGCTCGCCGCCGCGTTCGTCGCATTCGGCGGTGCCACCCTCGCCTGGGGCAGCGGCTTCCTGGCCGTCTTCGCCGCCGGCGCCACCCTGGGCAACGGCCCCCTGCCCTTCCGCGCCGGCCTCACCCGCGTCCACGACGCCGTCGCCTGGATGTGCCAGGTCTCCATGTTCCTCATGCTCGGGCTGCTGGTCTTCCCCAGCCAGCTCACCCCCGTCGCCGGCGTCGGCCTGGCCCTGGGCCTGGGCCTGGCCTTCGTCGCCCGCCCCCTGGTCGTCACCCTCTGCCTGCTGCCGTTCGGCTACTCCGCGCGGGAAGTCGTCTACGTCTCCTGGGTCGGCATCCGCGGCGCCGTGCCCATCATCCTGGCCACCTTCCCCGTCATGGCCTCCATCCCCGGCGCAGACCGCATCTTCCACATCGTCTTCTTCATCGTCGTCGTCAGCGCCCTGGTCCCCGGCGCCAGCATCGTCCCGCTCACGCGCCGCCTCCGCCTCGACGACCCCGAACCCCCCGCCCCCGCCGCCGCCCTCGAAATGAACTCCCTCCGCCGCATGAACGGCGAAATCCACGCCTACCACATCGAGCCTTCCGTCGCCGCCTGCGGCGTCCCGCTCTCAGAGGTCCGCTTCCCCGAAGGCGCCGCCGCCATCCTCGTCGTCCGGGGCGACGAAGTCATGGCCGCACGCGGCTACACCGTTCCCCAGCCCGGCGACCACATCTACGTCTTCTGCCGCGCCGGCGACGAACCCCGCATCGGCCTGCTCTTCGGCCGAACCACCTCCGGCTGACGCCGCCTCACTTCAACTCGCGCACGAAGATGTTCGCGAACTCGATCGGATCGCCGTGGCTCTGCAGCGCGATCGGCCCCTCGGCCGCCACCCCCGGCAGGTGCGCGTTCTCGATCACCGTCTCGCCGTTGAGCACCACCGTCAGCCGGTCGCCCTTCATCGTGATCACGAACCGGTTCCACTGGCCGATCGGCGTATCGGCCGCCTTCTTCGGCGTCACCGCCGCCTTCACCGCCGCCGGCATGTTCGGATCGGTCCTGTACCCGTACACCTCGCCCGAGCCTACCGGCCAGCACCACATGTTCACCTGGCTCTTGCTGCTGCCGCGCAGGTAGATCCCGCTGTCGCCCGCGTCGGGCACCGCCACCGTCACCTCCTTGCCGTTCCCGTCGCGCTTCACCTCACCCGTCGGCAGGATCACCGGCCGCTGCTGCTCTTTCGGCGCCGCCGTCCACCGCCAGTCACACACCAGCTCGAAGTCCTTGAACGAACGCTCCGTCCACAGGTCCGGCCCCTTGCCGTCGAACGCGATCGTCCAGTCCTTGCTCACCCAGTGCCCCGCGTGCTCCGGCCCGTGCTTCCACCCCGAGAAATCCACCCCGCTGTACAGCGGCTCGAACCCCTGCGCCTCCGCCGCGACGTCCTTGGCCGCCAGCGCCGGCTGCGCCGCCGGCAGTTCCTTGATCCGGATGTTCCGGAACTCCACCGCAGTCCCCTCGCTCTCCAGGCAGATGTACCCGCGCCGCGGCGACGCATCCCGCCCCGCCGACACCACCTTGCCGTTGACCGCCAGCGTCACCCGCCCGTCGATGCACTCCACCCGGTAATGGTTCCACATCGGCGCCGGGTTCGTCCGCCGCAGCGTCGGGAACGCCCGGCTCCCCTTGCCGCGCCCGGTCTCCGGCGTCATCACCGCCCCGTGGATCGGGAAGATGTCCCCGTCGCTGGTGTACCAGTCCCCCTCGCTTCCCACCATCACCTGCACCTCGACCGCTCGCGTGAACGGCTGTCCCCGCGCCGTCAACGCATCGCTCCAGATGAACAGCCCGGCGTTGCCCTGCGCCTCCAGGTGCCGCCATTCCAGCTCCAGCACGTAGTTCTCGTACATCCTCTCGGTGCGCAACAGCCCCGTCGGCTTGCCCGTGCAGGTGATCACCGCCCCGCCCGGCCGCCCCGCGTCCACGCCCCACGTCCCCGGGGCGCAGTTGATGTTCACCCACCCGCCCAGGTCCCTGCCGTTGAATAGCGGCGTGAACCCCGCGTCGGTCCCCCGGTACGACGCCATCCACGCCTCTTCATCCGCCTTCGCCCGCTCCCGCGCCCAGTCGTCGCTGCGGTACGCCAGCATCGGCAGCCCCGCGCCGTTGAAGACGTTCCCCTCCGGCACCGCCGCCCAGTTGTACCGCACCGCCGAAGGGCGCGCCACCCGCGCGCTGCGCACCGTGATCGTCTCCCCCTCGATCACCGCCTCCGCCGGCCCGAACGCGCCGTCCTCGCCCGCGATGGTGAACCCGCGCACCGGCCCGCCACGCGCCGCCAGTCCCGCCCCGTTGCCCACGGTCAGGCGCGCC
>JAEUIX010000240.1 GCA_016794945.1 Phycisphaerae bacterium | reverse complement strand
CGGTCCGGTCGAAGGTCCGTCAAGCCCGGCGAGGGAGTTCAGCCACGCCGCCGCCTGCCGTAACACTTCCCGCAGCCGCGGGTCGTCCTTGGCGCGAGGGGCCAGGTAGGCCTCCACCGCCGCCAGCAGGCTGGCCAGATCGCCCTTCATCCGCGATCAGCGTAGGCCTCAGGCCATCGCCGGCGTGCGGCTCTCGTTGAGCAGGCGCCGGATCACGGTCTGCAGGATGCCGCCGTTGCGGAAGTAGTTGATCTCCACGGCCGAGTCGAGCCGGCAGAGCACGGTGAATGCCACCTTCCGGCCGGCCCGCTCCCCCTCGGTGCCCGTCGCCACCACGCGCACATCGCACCGGGGCTCCAGGCTCTCGGGCAGCTCGATGTCGAACGTGTCCGTGGGGTTGATGCCCAGCGACGCGGCGGACTGCCCCGGCCTGTACGTCAGTGGCAGCACGCCCATGCCCACCAGGTTCGATCGGTGGATGCGCTCGAAACTCTCGGCGATCACCGCCCGAACGCCCAGAAGCATGGTGCCCTTGGCCGCCCAGTCGCGGCTCGAGCCCATGCCGTAGTCCTTGCCGGCCAGCACCACCAGCGGCGTGCCGGCCTTCTTGTAGTTGAGCGAGGCGTCGAAGATGGTCGCCAGCGGCCCGCCCGCCTGCGTGAAGTCGCGCGTCCACCACCCCTCGCGCACCTTCCCGCCGTCGAGCGCCAGCGCGTTCTTCACCCGCACGTTGGCGAACGTGCCCCGCGTCATCACCCGGTCGTTGCCGCGGCGCGAGCCGTAGGAGTTGAACATGCTGCGGGGCACGCCCAGGCTCTTGAGGTACTCGCCGGCCGGCGACTTCTCGGCGATGTCGCCCGCCGGGGAGATGTGGTCGGTCGTCACCGAGTCGCCCACGCTCACCAGCACGCGTGCGCCCCGCACCGGCGGCAGCGCGCCCTTGGGCGTTTCGGCCCGCATGCCCTCGAAGTACGGCGGGTGCTGGATGTACGTGCTGCGGGGGTTCCACGCGTACAGGTCGCTCTTGGAGACCGGCACGCTGTTCCACGTCTCGTTGGCCGTGAAGACCCGCGCGTACTGCGCCTTGAACTGCTCCGGGCTCAGGCACTGGGCCTTGATCGCCTGCACCTCGGCGTGCGTCGGCCAGACGTCCCTGAGGTACACCGGCTTGCCCTCGGCCGTGGTCGCCAGCGGCTCGGTCGCCAGGTCGATCGCCACGCTCCCGGCGATCGCGTACGCAACCACCAGCGGCGGGCTGGCCAGGTAGTTCGCCTTCACCGCCGGGTGCACGCGCCCCTCGAAGTTGCGGTTGCCGCTCAGCACGCTCGCGGCCACCAGGTCGCCTTCCTTGATCGCCGCCTCGATCTCCTCCGGCAGCGGGCCGCTGTTGCCGATGCACGTGGTGCACCCGTAGCCCACCGTCTGGAAGCCCAGGGCGTCCAGGTCGGCCGTCAGCCCCGCCTTGTCCAGGTAGTCCGTCACCACGCGCGAGCCGGGGGCCAGGCTCGTCTTGACCCACGACCGCTGCCGAAGCCCCAGCGCACGGGCCTTGCGCGCCACCAGGCCCGCGGCGATCAGCACGTCCGGGTTGCTGGTGTTGGTGCAGCTGGTGATCGCGGCGATCACCACCGCCCCGTGCGTGAGTTTCTTCGGGTTGCCGCTGCGGCAGGTCACGGTGCCGCTGGCGCCGAAGATCTTCTCGGCCGGCAGCCCGAAGCCGGTGTTGCCCATCGG
>JAEUIX010000203.1 GCA_016794945.1 Phycisphaerae bacterium | reverse complement strand
AGGTCCTCTGACCCCCCGCCCCCACCGCCGCCCGCTCCACGCCCCATGACCGACCAGCGTTCCAGCGATCCCGCGCCGCCGCCCACCACCCCGCCCACCGAGCCCTCGCCGCCCCGCCCGCTCGTCGACGTGTCGCGCCTGCCCGGGCCCGGCTGGCCGCCGCCGGCCCCGCTCGACAGCCCGTGGCTCTCGCTGCGGCCCACCACGCCCGACGACCTGCCGGCGCTCTTCAGCCTGTGCGACCGCGACACCTTCCGCTGGTACAGCGTGCCGCCGCCGGTGGATTCCCTCGACGCGTTCGCCGCCCACTACAGCCAGCTCATCGCCGACCCCGCGCGCCGCTCCCTCACCATGCGCCTGCCCGACGGCCGCATCGTCGGCTCCTCCGCCTACTACGACCTCCGCCCGGAGCACCTGTCGCTGGAGATCGGCTACACCTTCATCGGCCCGGCGTTCCGCGGCACGCGCGTCAACCCCGCCGCCAAGCTCCTGATGATCGGCCACGCCATCGAAACGCTCGGCTGCGTCCGCGTGCAGCTCAAGACCGACGCCCGCAACCTCCACAGCCAGCGCGCCATCACCAAGCTCGGCGCCGGTTTCGAGGGCCGCCTCCGCGCCCACTTCATCCAGCCCAACGGCTACGTCCGCGACACCATGATGTACAGCGTCACGCCCGACCGCTGGCCCGCCGTCCGCGCCGGCCTGCTTCAACGGCTGGCCTGACGATCCCGTCTCAACTCACATCGACTGAAGCACCCCGTCGCTCACGCTCCGGGCTCGCTCCCGCCCTTCGCACGCGTCATCCCGGTGCGAAGGCCCGCAGGCTCGCCCGCAGGCGCGCCACCAGTTCGTCCCGCACCGAGTCGGGACATCCGCAGTCGGTCTCGGCGGTCGGCCGCACCCAGACCGTCGCCCGCGGGTCCGGATCGTCGGCCCGCCGCGGGATCAGGTGCCAGTGCACGTGCGGCACCACGTTGCCGAGATTCTCGTAGTTGATCCGCACCGGGCCGAGCGCCGCCCGCATGGCCGCGGCCAGGTCCGCGACGTCTTCCCACAGGTCGGCCTGGGTCCGCCGGTCGAGGTCGGCGGTGTGCTCGGCGTGCCTGCGCAGCCACAGGGTGCACCACCCGCGGTATCGCTGGTGCTTGTGGAGCACGGCCACGCCCGCCCGCAGGTCGGCAAGCCAGAACGGGTCGGCCGGGCCCGCGCGGCGCAGGCGGGCGCAGGCCGGGCAGTCGTCGGCCGGGTCGGTGGCCGGAGCGGGGGCATCGATGGGGTTCATGCGTGGGTCGGTCGCCGTCGCCCGTGGCCGGTTCAGGCGACGCCGCCGGGCGCGCCCAGCGTCGCCTCTTCGCGGTCGCTGATGCGTTCGATCTGGGCCCCCAGGCTGCGCAGCCGCTCGTCCATGCGCTCGTAGCCTCGGTCCAGGTGGTAGACGCGGTTGACGGTCGTCACCCCCTCGGCCGCGAGCCCCGCCAGCACCAGGCAGGCGCTGGCCCGCAGGTCGCTGGCCATCACCGGCGCTCCGCGCAGGCTCCGCACGCCCGAGACGATGACCGTCGGCCCCTGGCGGAACAGCTGGGCCCCCATGCGGCTCAGCTCGGCCACGTGCAGGAACCGCTCGGTAAAGATGCGTTCGGTGATCACGCTGTTGCCCTCGGCCAGGCAGAGCACGGCCATGAGCTGCGCCTGCAGGTCGGTCGGGAAGCCCGGGTGCGGCTGCGTCGTCGCCTGAACCGGCCGCAGCCCGCGCCCGCCCAGCGGCCCGCGCTCCATGGTCACGCGGCAGGTCGCCCGCATCGGGTCGGCCGACGCGTCGAACACAAACGTCACCCCCGCGTGCCGCAGCAGGTCCATGTGCGCCATCAGCGCATCCACCGGGCAGTTGTCGAGCGTCAGGTCGCCCCCCGTGATCGCCGCGGCGCACATGTACGTGCCCGCCTCGATGCGGTCCGGGATCACCCGCAGGTCGGCCCCGCCGAGCTGCCGCACGCCGTGCACCGTGATCCGCGGGGAGCCCGCCCCCTCGATCCGCGCGCCCATGGCGTTCAGCAGGTCGGCCAGGTTGACGATTTCCGGCTCGCAGGCGGCGCACTCGATCACCGTGGTGCCCTCGGCCAGGGTTGCCGCCGACATCACGTTGGCCGTACCCAGCACCGTCGAGCCGAACGGCCCGCCCAGGAACACCCGCGCCCCGCGCAGCCGCCCGGCCTTGCCGTGGGCCCGGGGGATCCGGGCGATGATGTCGCCGGCGTCGAGCGTGATGTCGGCCCCCAGCGCCTCGAGCCCGCGCAGGTGCATGTCCACCGGCCGCTCGCCGATCGAGCAGCCGCCCGGCATGCTCACCCGCGCGTAGCCCCGCCGGGCCAGGATCGGCCCCAGCACGCAGATGCTCGCCCGCATGGTCCGCACGATGTCGTACCGCGCGTGGCAGGCCGACAGATCCGTCGCCTTGACCGTGAACACCCCGCCGGCTTCCTCAAGGTCCGCCGCACGCTGGCGCGTCACCGTGCACCCCACCTCCGCCAGCAGCCGCTCCATGTTGGCGATGTCGGCGATGTCCGGCACGTCCCGCAGCGTCACCGCCTCGTCGGTCAGCAGCGGCGCCGCCAGCAGCGGCAGCGCCGCGTTCTTCGAACCCTTGATCGTCAACCGTCCCGCCAGCCGCGTGCCGCCTCGGATCTCGAACCGGTCCATGGTGCTTCCCTGCTTCCTCGTGGCCGCCGGTGGTCATCCGCGGCGGGGTGTGTCGGGCGTCGTTCCGCCGCGGGGTCCGTCCCGCGGGTGCGAATATACGTCGGTTCCCGGACCATCCCGGCAGCAAAAGCCCCTGATCCAATCGGGGTGGCGGCCCCCCGGAACCCGGCCGGCGCAACCGGCACGGTTTGCCCCGAGCGCGCGCGCAGCGGGACCGCGGCCGAAACCTGCCCCGTGCGGGTGCACGGGGGCGGACTGAATACGACGATTCGCCCGTCAGCACGCCCACACCGGGCGTCACGGTCAAGGAGTCCGCCATGTCCAGCCGCACCCCTGTCTCTTCGTTCCGCCTGAGCGCGCTGGCGGCCGTCGCGGTCGCCGGAGCCATGACGCCCGCCTGGGGCCAGTCGGGCGATTCGTCCGGCGACCGGTACTCGTACCTGCCGGCCACCCTGAACCTCACGGGCATCTGCCGCGACTTCCGCTGGAAGACCGAGAGCGGCGGGCACGTGGACTTCGAGCACGTGCCGTCGGGCGGGTACGCGCACTACACCGACATCGTCAAGGACGACCTCGACAGCGACGGCAAGCCGCAGTTCCTGAGCGCCGGCCGCAAGGTGAGCACCCAGGCCCGCGACGCCCAGGGGCGCAACCGAATCCCCCGGCGCAAGCCCTACATCTCGTCGCGCACCGGCGACACAAGCGCCTCCGTGTCGTCCTCGACCGGCGGCGCGGTCGCCAACGCCGAATCGTTCCGGCAGTGGTTCCGCGATATCCCGGGCGTCAACGTCTCGACCCAGGTGCCGATCACCCTCGTCCGGCGTTCGGGCACCAACGTCTACACCTTCGACGACAAGAACGACTCCGGCTACGTCAACAAGGGCGGGTTCTTCCCGATCAACAACCAGCTCTACGGCAACAGCCCCGGCCAGGCCAAGAACTTCGGGTTCACCTTCGAGCTCGCCACCACGTTTGAGTTCCGGCGCGGCACCGGCCAGACTTTCACCTTCACCGGCGACGACGACGTGTTCGTCTTCATCGGCGGCAAGCTGGTAGTCGACATCGGCGGTGTGCACGGCGCCATCAGCCAGACCATCGAGCTCGACCGGCTGACCCACCTGCAGGACGGGCAGACCTACGACCTCAAGCTCTTCTTCGCCGAGCGGCACACCACCCAGTCCAACGTCCGCATCGACACCACCATCACCCTCCGCAACGCCGACCTGCCCGCCACCACGGCCATCTACGACTGAGCCCCCGCTTACCCGAGCCAACGCACCGCGCAGCGGACCGGCCGCTGCCGCACTCCTCACGCTCGCCGCGGCGGTCTCCCCGATGGGGCGGCCGCCGCGGTGACGTTCCGTCCTCGGGTCGTTGGTTCAGCGGTACCAGGGGCGGACGTCGCGTCTCCGCCAGCCGTCGCGGTACCAGGCGCGGTAGGGGCTGTCGCTGAAGTACAGCAGGCTCCCGGGGTCCGCCGGCAGGCGAAGGCGCCGGTCAAAGTCCAGCTCCGGGCGGGCGGCCTGCGGCCACTGTTCGGTCGCCAGCAGCGGGCGTGCTTCGCCCGCGACCGCCAGCGCGCCATCACGCCGGGCGTACTCCCACCCCTCGCCGCCCTCCTCCGGCCCGTAGAGCGCCGCGTCGGGCCGGCCCGGGACGCCGACCGTCGCCCCGCCGCTCGTCGCGACAGGAACGGCGCAGCCGCCGAGCCCGCAGAACAGGGCCAGCAGCGCGGCGGAAACGGCAACGGTCGGCGTCGGGTCGGGCACGGGATCTCCTGCTCCCCAGCGGAGCGCACTGCCCAGAACATGCTTCAAATCGCGTGCCCGTGCCACCGCCGGGCGGCCGAAGGGTGCGGCGCGCTGCCGATCGAGGGTTTTTCCGGACGCGCCGGGATCGCCATCGGTGCTGTGGCCCCGGCGCAACACCCCACGCCGCGCTCAGGCATCGCCGCCGACTACCGCCCGCAGCACCGTCAGGCCGGCGCCCGCCGACACGGCCGACGCCGCGCTCAGGCAGGCGGGCACGACCACGGTGCGTCCGGCGGCAATGGACATGTGTCCCCCCGGCCAGTGCAGGGCCCCGGCGCCGCGCAGGACCATCAGCACGGCGCACCGGCTGAGAGGGTCGACCGCCAGGGCTGAGCCCGGCTCCGGGCGGGCCTCGTCGAGCGTGAAGAAGTCGGTCCGCACCAGGCGGTTCCACCCCGGGCCGCCGGCGAAGCGCGTGGCGGCCGGCGCGGGACCGAGATCGGCGCAGGCCAGCGCCTGATCGACGTGCAGTGCCCGGCCCTGGCGGCCCCAGTCGTACAGGCGGAATGTGGTGTCGCTGGGCGTCTGCACCTCGGCCACAAGCACGCCGGCACCCAGCGCGTGCACCGTGCCGCTGGGCAAGAGGTGGCACTCGCCGGCGATCGCCGGCGCGCGCTGGAGGCACTCGACGATCTCCGCCGAGCCCGCGCGGACCAACGAAGCGAACCGCTCGGCGGTCACGCCAGGACGCAGGCCCTTGTAGATCACGCTGCCGGGGCGCGCATCGAGCACGTACCAGCACTCGGTCTTGAGGTGCGAGCCGGGGTTCGCCGCGGCGTAGCCGGGCGATGGGTGCACCTGCACCGAGAGGTTCTCGTTGGCGTCGAGGTACTTGACCAGCAGCGGGAACGAGTCGGCTCCTGCATGCCCCAGCAGCGCCGGCCCCCAGGCGCCGAGGGCGTCGGCGAGCGTGCGGCCGTGCATCGTGCCGCCCTCGATGACCGAGCGGGCGGCGGCGCCGCCGGCGCCGCTGGCGCTGGTGGCGCCAAGGTCCGCCACTTCCCACGATTCGCCGATGGCCGCGCCGGGGGCGACCGGCTTGCCGAACGTGCTGAGGCGGTCGCCGCCCCAGACCTTCTCCAGCAGCATGGGCCGGAAGCAGAGCGGGCAGGGGCTGGGGTCGTGCTGGGGCATGGGTCCACAGAGTGTCGGCGATCGGCCCTCGGAACTACCGGGCGGTGGAAAGGGTGCGGCGGCGCCCCCGGATGGCGCTTCAGAAACGGGGTTTCCGGGGGTTTGCCCCAATTCTGTGCAAAGGACGGTGCTGGGGCTTGCGGGCCCCACAGGTTATCGGTATCGTCCGGCCTGGTCAGCGGGAGAGAAGGAGTGTCGTGAGGAGAGGAGAAGCCTCATGCACTCGGGTCTTTGTGCGCGTCGGGTCTGGTCGGCCCTCGGGTCGGCGTTGACTCTGTCCTTGGTTGCCAGCGCTCCAGCGCTGGCCGATCCTCTGCTGCCCGGCACCTCGCTGGTGCCCGTGATCGGCGAGCCCGATCCGACGGGCGGCACAACGGTCGCGTGGATGTCCCAGCCGTTCAACAGCCCCGGGTTCTACTCGGGAACGCTGACGTCGGTGGTCATCAGCGGCGATCCGTCGAATCCCTACGGCGGGCTGACGTTCGTGTACATCGTCACCAACGAGCCGACCAGCCGCCACTCGCTGGGCCGGCTCACCGTCAACGGCTACGGCGGGTTCCTCGTGGACGCTTCGTTCAAGGCGCCCGCCTCGCTGGGCGACACCGTGCCGGCCATCGCCGATCGCGACGCGGCGGGCGACATGATCGGCTTCTCGTTCTTCGCGGGGCTCAACGGGTCCAACCGCGTGCTGCCCGGCGGCGTCTCGGCCATGCTGGTGCTGCAGACCAACGCCACGCAGTGGACCGACACCTTCGCGTCGATCATCAACGGCAACGTGGTCACCGTGCCCACGTTCTCGCCGGTGCCGACGCCCGGGGCCGCAGCGCTGGGCGTCATCGGCCTGGCCGCGGCGTCGCGCCGCCGCCGACGCTGAACGCCGCGGGCCCGCGGGGCGACGGCTGACGCGCCCCGCGCCGGGACAGACTGCCCATGCGGCCGGTTCGGTTCGCGCACGACCGTGCGCGGGCCGGCCCGGCCGCGTGCGCGCCCGGCGGATCCTCAGGTGTTGAAGAGGAAGTGGCAGACGTCGCCGTCCTGCATCACGTAGCCCTTGCCCTCGGTGCGCATGCGGCCGGCGTCGCGGATGGCCTTCTCGGACTTGAGTTCCTCGAGGTCGCCGACGCTGTAGACCTCGGCGCGGATGAAGCCGCGCTCGAAGTCGGAGTGGATGACGCCCGCGGCCTGCGGGGCGGTGGCGCCGATGGGGATGGTCCAGGCCCGCACTTCCTTGGGACCGGCGGTGTAGTAGGACTGCAGGCCCAGCAGCGTGTACGCGGCGCGTGCGAGCGAGGCCAGGGCCGGCTCGCGCATGCCGTAGGCCTCGAGCATCTCCCTGCGTTCATCGTCCGAGAGGCCGGCGAGCTCGGCCTCGATCTTGGCGCAGACGGGCACGACCTGCATGCCCTCCTGGCGGGCGCGCTCGCGGACGCGGGCGGCGTGGGGCCCCTGGCCGTGCACGTCGGTCTCGTCGACGTTGGCGACGTAGAGCACGGGCTTGCTGCTGAGCATGCCGAGGCTCTTGACGATCTTCTTCTCCTCGGGGTCGGTGATGGCGGCGATGACGCCGCGGGCCGGCTTGCCCTCGGCCAGCACGGGTGCCAGCTTCTTGAGCACGGCGTAGCGGGCGATGGTCTCCTTCTCGCCGCTCTTGGCGGCCCGCTCGGCCTTGGGCAGGGCGCCCTCGATGGTCTGGAGGTCGGCGAGGATGAGCTCGATCTCGATGGTCTCGATGTCGCGGACGGGATCCACGGAGCCCTCGACGTGGGTGATCTGCTCGCCGCCGGGGGCGCTGGTGAAGCAGCGGACGACGTGGAGAATGGCGTCGACCTCGCGGATGTGCGAGAGGAACTTGTTGCCCAGGCCCTCGCCCTTGCTGGCGCCGCGGACGATGCCGGCGATATCGACCAGGCGCAGGGCCGCGGGGATGATCTTCTGGGTGGTGATGTGCCGGGCGATGGCCGCCAGACGCTCGTCGGGGATGGGGACGATGCCGACGTTCGGCTCGATGGTCGCGAACGGGTAGTTGGCGGCCAGGGCGCCGGCGTTGGTCAGCGCGTTGAACAGCGTGCTCTTGCCGACGTTGGGGAGGCCGACGATTCCTGCTTCCATGAGTGGCTCGGTGGGGTGTCCGGGGCAGGCCCGAAAGGCGCGGGGGGCAAGGGTACGCGCGGCGGGCGCAACGAGCCCCGAGTCACAACGAGCGAAAAGGGGTGATCAACGCGGGCGCACAACAGAAGTTGCAGCGCTAGGGCACGACCGTCATGATTTCATCGCCCGAAGGCACCCCGCCGTAACTCCCCGCGGTCGATTCACCAGCGCCGCGGCGCTGAGGCAATGACCCCAACGGGATTCGAACCCGTGTCTCGACCTTGAAAGGGTCGCGTCCTGGACCAGGCTGGACGATGGGGCCGGAAGAACCAGCCGGATTCTAGGGCGTCGGCACGCGGGCGGCTTCATTGGCCTTCGGTTCCTGCCGATAACCCGCGCATGGACGCGAACACCCCCCGCGCTTTCGATCCCGCCCCGGCTTCGCCCATTCCCGGTGCGGCGGGCGCCGAACCCGGCGCGCGTCGGCCCGTGCCGCCGCAGGGCCTGATCGTGCCCCTGCCGTTTCCGATCGACCCGCCGAAGAAGCCGGCGCTGGTACGCATCCCCGGGCCGCTGTTCCGCCTGATGATGATCATGCTGGGCTTCTGCCTGTGGTTCGGGGCATCGACGATCCTGCACCCGCGGCAGTCGTCGGCCGGCAACCCCGGCCGCGCCGTGCTGCCCCCCGCGGGGCAGGCGGCGGGAGGCACGCTCCCGGCCGACGATCGGCCGTGGGAGCGTCGCCTCGGCGGAAACGGCTCGAGCGAGCCGCTGCCGTCGATGGTCGGTTCGCCCGAGGCGGCCCCCGGCTCCGGCGCGCCGGCATTGACCGGCGGCCCGCGGGCCCCGGCGGTGGACGGACAGGGGCGGAAGCTGCTCGGCTCGCTGGTGGGGTCGAACTGGCACGTCTGGATCTACAGCGACCCGACCGGCCCTTTGTACACCGTGGCCAACAGCCGCGGGCAGGTCCTGGCCGAGGGCCTGGGGGCCGACGATGTGTACCGGCGATTCCCGGATCTGCCGATCGATCGGCTGCGGCTGATCCCGGCCGAGGGTGCGCTGATGCTGGCGGACCCGAAGGACTGAATCATCGGGAGGCCGCTATGCTGGGGCGATGCCCCCCGTGCAACTGACCGCGCCGGCCGGCGCGGTGGTGCTCTGCCCGATGGAGGTTGAGCGGGCCGCCGTCGCCAGGGCGTTGTCGCGCGCGGGCATGGGCCAGGTGGAGGTGATCCGCACCGGCATCGGGCGCGGGGCGGTGCTGGCGGCGCTGGACACGGTGGCCCGCCGGTCGCCCCGGCCGGACCTGGTGCTGCTGGCCGGCGCGTGCGGTGGGCTGACGGCGTGCGACGAAGTTCCGCCGATCGCGCGGATCGTGGACGAGCACGGCCGGTCGTGGCGGCGCTTCGTGGGGGCCGACCCGGTGGGCGTGACGCTGGTGGCGGTGGACCGGATCGTGAGCACCCCGGCCGAGAAGGCGGCGCTGGCGCGGGCGACGCAGGCGGCGATCGTGGACATGGAGAGCCACGCGTTCGCCGAGCGGTGCGAGGCGCTGGGGCTGACCTGGGGCGTGGTGCGGGGCGTGAGCGACACGCCGCACGAGACGCTGCCGGGCGAGGTGATGCGCTGGATCGCGCCGGACGGGCGGACGCTGGCGCTCCGCGCCGCCGGCGACATGCTGCGCCGGCCCTCGCTGATCCCGCCGATGGTGCGGGTGCTGCGGCGGGCGCGCCGGGTGCTCCCGGCGGTGGGCCAGCGGGTAGTGGCGACCATCGCGGGCATGAGCAACCGGCTGCTGCCGGAGTTGATCACGCCGCTGCCGATCCCCGACGCCGGCGTGGCAGGGATCATCCTCTTCGGCGGGTCGTTCGACCCGCCGCACCTGGCGCACGTGCGGCAGGCCGCGCTGGTGCGCGACCGCCTGGCCGAGTGGCTGGGCGTGCCGGCCGACACGCTCTGGATCCTGTACACGCCCGCGGCACGCTCGCCGCACAAGGACGGCCCCCCCACCGCCAGCCCGCTGCAGCGCGTCGAGATGCTGCGGCTGGCCCTGCGGGCGCTGCCGGCCAGCGCGGTGTGGACCGACGAGCTCGACCGCGCCGCGGCGGACCCCTCGGCGGCGTCGTACAGCGTGGACACGGCGCGGCACGCGCGCGGGTGGCTGGATTTCCAGGGGCGGCGCGACGTGCAGGTGCGCTGGCTGATGGGCGCCGACCAGGCGGCGGAGCTGCACCGCTGGCGCGAGCCGCGGAGCCTGGTGGCGCTGGCCGAGCCGCTGGTGATGCTGCGTCCGCCGGAGCAGACGGCGGCCGGGCTGCTGGAGCGGCTGCGCGGCGCGGGGTTCTGGCGCGACGAGGAGCTGGCGGCGTGGCCGGCGCGGATCGTGGAGCTGCCGCTGAGCGACGCGTCGGCCACCGAGGCGCGCCGGGCGCTGGCGGCCGGCGACCAGGCGGCGCTGCAGCGGCTGCTGGACCCGCGGGTGCTGGCGTTCATCCGCGAGCGGGGGCTGTACGGCGCCCCGGTTCAGCGGCCGGGGCGCTGATCGGCGTCGTAGACGGCGCGCCCGGCGGCCAGCACGCGCCGGATCCACCGGTCGTCCCAGCCGTAGAGCAGCGCGCCCAGCGGATCGGGGGCGCTGCGCCAGGCGATGTCGGGGCGGGCGATGACCAGGTCGGCCGGCGCGCCGGGGGCGATGCGACCGGCGTCGGTCCAGCCCAGCGCATCGGCGTTGCCGGCCGTGATGGCCCAGAACGCCTCGGCGGGCGTGGGCTGTTGGCGGCCGAGGCGCTGGGCGGTTTCGATCATGGCCCGCGCGACGCGGACCATCGAGCGGTCGGGCCCGCCGGCGACGTCGCTGCCCAGGGCCACCGGCACGCCGGCGCGCCGGACCCGGGCCAGGTCCATGGAACCGGACCGCAGGAAATCGTTGGCGGTGGGGCAGTGCGCGACGACGCACCCGCGACGGGCCAGCAGGCGCAGGTCGGCGTCGGACAGGTGCACGCCGTGGGCCAGCAGCGAACCGGGGCGGAGCAGGCCCGCGCGGTCGTAGACGCGCACGTAGCGCTCGCCGAAGCGCCGGCGCACCAGGTCGCACTCCGGGCGCATCTCGGCCAGGTGGGTCTGGACCGGCAGGCCCGACGCGCGGGCCAGGTCGGCGCAGCCCCGCATCAGGTCCATCGAGCACGACAGCGCAAACCGCGGCGTGACGATCTGGCCCATGCGCCCGGCGGTCAGCGACAGGTCGGCGGCGGACTCGCGCACGAGCGTCGACGCCGGTCGCGTCAGGGCCCGCGGGGCGCCGCCGTCCATGAGCACGCGCCCGATGCGCCCGCGGAGCCCGGCCTTTCCGAAGGCCCGCAGGGCGGCCAGCGTGCCCTCGCGGTGAACCGTGGCGTAGGCGACGACGCCGGTGGTGCCGAACGAGAGCAGGTGGCGCGCGACCCGCCGGGCCATGGCCGAGGCGTAGCGCGCGTCGGCCCAGCGGGCCTCGGCGGGGAAGATGGTCCCCGAGAGCCAGTCGAGCAGCGTCAGGCCCGAACGACCGATGGAATCGAACTGCGGGACGTGCAGGTGGGCGTCGATGAACCCGGGCAGGACGACGGCCCGGCCGATGCCGCCGGCGGGGCCGGCGCGCCGGGCGCGGTCGAAGCGGACCGAGGCGATGCGCCCGGCGCGAACGGTGATGGAGCCGGGGCGCAGGGCGCAGCGCCCGCCGAGATCGACCAGGATCGAGCCAGTCAGCACCACGTGGCGCCCCGGGCCGGCGACGGCGGCCGGCTCAGGCCATGCACGCCTTGCGGAGCGCATCGGACTTGTCGGTGCGCTCCCAGGTGAAGGTGTCGTACTTCTTGCCGTTGACGGTCACGCTGCCGGGGGTGCGGCCGAAGTGGCCGTGGCGCGCCGTGGGGCCGTAGATCGGGGTGCGGAGGTTGAGCGTCTCGATGATCTTCCGCGGGGTGAGCCCGAAGTGCTCGCGGATGGCCTTGGAGATCTTCTTCTCGTCGACCTTGGCGGTTCCGAAGGTGTCGACGTACACGCTGGTGGGCTCCGCGACGCCGATGGCGTAGGAGAGCTGGATCTCGCAGCGGTCGGCCAGGCCCGCGGCGACGACGTTCTTGGCGATGTACCGGGCCATGTAGGCGGCGGAACGGTCGACCTTGGTGGGGTCCTTGCCGCTGAAAGCGCCGCCGCCGTGCCGGCCCATGCCGCCGTAGGTGTCGACGATGATCTTGCGGCCGGTCAGGCCGGTGTCGCCGTGGGGGCCGCCGATCTCGAAGCGGCCGGTGGGGTTCACGTGCACGGTGATGCCGGGGTTCCACCATTCCTTGAGCACGGGCTTGAGCACGTGCTCGGTGATCTGCTTCTTGAGCTCGGGCTGGCGCTCGTTCCACATCGGGTCGTGCTGGGTGCTGAGCACCAGGGTGTCGACGCGCTTGGGCTTGTCGTTCTCGTACTCGACGGTGACCTGGCTCTTGGCGTCGGGGCGGAGGCCCGGGATCAGGCCCTCGCGCCGGACGTGGGCCTGCTGCTCGACGAGGCGGTGGGCGAGCTGGATGGCCAGGGGCATGTACTCGGCGGTGTCCTTGCAGGCGAAGCCGAACATCATGCCCTGGTCGCCGGCGCCCTCGCGATCGACGCCCATGGCGATGTCGGGGCTCTGCTTGTTCAGGGCGACGAGCACGGCGCACGACTGGTCGTCGAACCGCATGTCGGCGCTGGTGTAGCCGATGTCGCGGATGGTCCGGCGGACCAGGTCGGGGATCTCGACGTAGGTCTTGGTGGTGATCTCGCCGGCGACGACCACCAGGCCGGTGGCGCAGAGCGTCTCGCAGGCGACGCGGGAGTAGGGATCGTCGGCCAGCATGGCGTCGAGCACGGCGTCGGAGATCTGGTCGGCGACCTTGTCGGGGTGGCCCATCGACACCGATTCCGACGTGAACATGCGCTGCGACATTCGGGGGTCTCCGTGCGTGGTTGGCGGCCCGGATCCGGGCCGCGGCCGTGAGCGGGGAGTCTATGAACAGGCCCCGGGCCGGACAACCGCCGGGCGGGGCGTGAACGCCCTCCGAACGGCCGGCGGCGGGGCGCTTATGCTCCGGCCATGCCGCCGAAAGCCCAAGACGCCGCCGGGCTCAGCTACGCCGCCTCGGGCGTGGACCTGGAGTCGAAGGACCAGTTCACCGAGTCCCTGGGCACGCTGATGCGGCGGACGTTCGGCCCGCGCGTGATCGACAACCCCGGGGGCTTCGCGGGGCTGTTCCGGCTGGACTTCAACGAGCGGCTGTTCGCGCGGAACTACAAGGACCCGGTGCTGGTGGCGTGCGCCGACGGCGTGGGCACGAAGCTGAAGCTGGCGATCGACCTCAACAGGTACGACACGCTGGGCATCGACCTGGTGGCGATG
>JAEUIX010000116.1 GCA_016794945.1 Phycisphaerae bacterium | reverse complement strand
GCCCGTGGGCTGGCTGGCGACGCCGTCGGGCGTGTTCCCGGCCAAGCGGTGAGACGGCCGGACCCGAAACCGGGCTGGCGCCGGGCCCGTACCCTTGCGTTGGACCGTCCGCGCCCCGGCTACCGATAGAGGGATTCAGCGTTGTGCACGGCGCGATGGATGCGCCGTCGAATCGCCATCGAAGGATCGACCCATGCTCCCATCGCAGGCTTCCCGCGCCACCGGCTGGCGCTCCAGCAGCCGCACCGGCGGCACCGCCAGCGCCGCGCTGCTCACCAAGGGCAATCTCGTTCCGCGGCTGATGCTGGTCGCGGGAGCGGCCGTCGCGATCATCGTCGCGGTCACGCTGTGGTCGCGCCTCGCCTCGCCGGGCGCCGGCCAGCCCCAGGTCGAGGATCTCGCCGCCCAGCGGGCCCAGACGCCCCCGCCCGGCGCGGCCGCGCCCACAGCCAAGCCGCCGATCGTGGCGCCGGGCCCCGCCGTGCGCGAGCCGATGGCGCTGGAGATGGGCCGGCCCGGCGGCGCGCCCGCCGACCGCTTTGCGCTCATCCCGCCTCCCGCCGGCGCCGCGCAGCCGGCGGGCCCCGTTTCCAACCCGCAGCCCGGCGCACCGTCGAGCGGCCCGGGCCCCGTTCAGGCGCCCGCGGGCGATCCATCGCCCGACACGTTCAAGGAAGTGCGCGACACCGTCGACGCCGCGAACCGCGCTCTTGCCGCCGGCAGGCAGGTCGAGGCTCGGACGCTTCTGAACAGCGCCCTGATGAACGGCGCGCTGCCGGCCAGCGAGCGGGCCGCCTTGCGTCAGCAGATCCAGAACATCCAGGAAACGCTGCTGTTCGGCCCGCGGGTGGCGCAGGGCGACCCGTTCACGGACTGGTACACGGTGCAGCCCGGCGACTCGCTGGTCAAGATCATGCAGCGCCAGAGCCTTCCGCCGGACTGGAGGCTGCTGCAGCGCATCAACCGGATGGCCCGCCCGGGCGACCTGCACGCCGGCCAGCGCCTCAAGGTGGTGCGCACGCCGTTCCACGCCATCGTCCACAAGAACGACTACCGCATGGACATCTACGTGGGCGACCCGCTGCCCCCGGGCGTGAGCAACGGCACGCGCGTGGGTCCCGACGGGCAGGAAGAAGGCTGGACGTTCGTCCGCTCGTTCCGCGTGGGCCTCGGCGAGAGCAACGGCACGCCGACCGGCACCTTCACGGTTCGGCCCAGGAGCAAGATGGTCAACCCGCGGTGGGTCAACCCCCGCACGGGGCAGAAGTTCGAGGCCGACGACCCCAAGAACCCGATCGGCGAGCACTGGATCGGGCTCGACGGCGCCGACGACGCCACCCGCAAGTTCACCGGGTACGGCATCCACGGGACCATCGAGCTCGACTCCATCGGCCAGCAGCGATCCATGGGCTGCGTGCGGATGCTGCCGGACGACGTCGCGTTCGTCTACGAACTGCTCAGCGAGCGGCTCAGCTCGGTCAAGATCCTTCCCTGACCGCGCCGACGGCTCACCCGCCAAACTTCTCCGGTCGCTTGCGCCGCTGCAGCGCATCGAGCGCGGTCCACAGGTCGCGCAGGAACGGCGTCGGCCCGTCGCTCGTCAGCGTTTCGGGCAGGCCGAGGCTCGAGCGGAACATCTGCAGCCGGAAGACCGGCGTCTTTGGCTCGCCCGTCGCGGCCTCCGGGTCCGGGTTCGCGTCCATCAGCGCCCGGATCGGCGCGAAGTCCGCTTCGGTCAGTGTGCCGCGCCACGTGCCCGCGTCGGCTCCCGCCTCGCCCGCCAGCGCGGTCCGACCGGCGCGGTACGTCATCACGCCCGCCGAGGTGATCTCATAGATGACCAGCCGGGACTTGGGCGCATCGGCCACCTGCAGCGTCAGCCCGTACCCGCCCGTTGGCGACGGGCCGCTTGCGCACCCGCCCATCGCCGCCGCTACGCTCAACGCCGCCACCAGCATCAGCAACGCCACCTTCGGCATGAACGCTCCTTCCGTGCACGCCCCAGCCCGAACCGCGGTCGTCGGTAGGGTACTCGGTACCCTCCGATCGTGAGCGTCACGCCGCCGCCGCCGCCGGAAGCTCGCCCCGGATCCGCCGCCGGGTCGCGCAGCTCGTGGAGCACCGCCGCCCCGTTCTTCGTGCTGGGCTTGCGCGCCTTCGGCGGCCCCACCGCGCAGATCGAGGCCATGCGGCTCGAGTTCGTCGAGCGCCGCCGATGGATCGAGCCCGAGCGCTTCCGGCGGGCCGTCGGCCTGTACCAGGCCCTGCCCGGGCCCGAGGCCACGGAACTGTGCGTCTACCTCGGCGTGCACCGCGCCGGCCGGCTCGGCGGTCTGGCCGCCGGCCTGGCCTTCCTGCTCCCCGGCGTGTTCATCGTCTCGATGCTGGCGTGGGCCATCGCCGCGGCGGGCGATGCATCAGCCCTGCGCCACGCGCTGGCCGCGGCACGCCCCGTCGCCGTCGGCATCGTGCTCGTCGCCGCGTGGCGCCTGGCGCGCGATGCGGCCGCCGACCGGTGGCTCCTGGCGATCCTGGTCGCCTCGTTCGCCGGTGCGCTGGTCGGCACCCACTGGTTCATTCTTCTGGCCGCCGGGGCGGGCGCCGCGGCGCTCATCAGCCGCGGTGACGGCTGGTACGGCCTTGCCCTGCTCGGGGGCGTGCTGCTGGCGGCCGGCCTGTACGCGCTGATGATCGCGCTGCGTGCCCAGGCCGGGGCCGCGGCCGGGGAGCCGGTCGATACCTGGGTTCGCGCGTCGACCGCGCCGACCGCAGCGTCCCTAGCGTGGACCGGGCTCAAGGCCGGCGCCATGTCCTTCGGCGGGGCGTACACGGCGCTGCCGATCCTGCGCTACGACCTGGTGCAGGTCGCGGCGGCCGTGAGCCCCGGTCAGTTCGTCGATGCCCTCAGCATCGTCTCGGTGGCGCCGACACCCCTGGTCACCATCGCGACCGTGCTGGGCTGGTTTACCGGCGGTGTCGCGGGCGCGCTGGTCATGACGGTCGCCATCTTCGCCCCCGCGCTGCTCATCACGCTGCTGTGGCACCACCGGCTTCACGCGGTGCTGGAACACCGGCCCCTGCACGCCGTGCTCGACGGCCTTGCCGCGGCGGCCGTCGGTGTGATGGCGGGGGCGGCGGTTGACGTGGCGCGGGCGGTGCTGTGGGCCGGCAGTGGCGAAGGCGGATGGCACCGGAGCGAACTGCTGATCACGGCGGTCGTGGTCGGTCTGCTGATGGTGTGGCCACGGCGGTGGGGCGGGCCCGTGCTGATCGTGATTGCGGCGTTCGCGGGGGCGGTGTTCGGCGGGGATCCCCCAAAGTGGTCAAACTAGGGAAACTCCCAGAAATCGACCGCGCGCCTGTCAGGATGGGCACCCCGAGCCCGTAATTCCATTAGGGTACGCGCGGCCATTGGGCCCGACGCGAGATCGCCGGGTCGTGGACGGTTCGGCGCGATGGTGGAGCGGGTGGGGGCGTGCCGTTCATCGGGCCCGAACCATGCTGGAAAGCTCGATCAACCTTGAGCATCGCGACCCCGCGGCGTACGCCGAATGGGTTCGGATCGCGGAGGACTTGTTCGCCGGATGCCCGGTGGCGCGACAACTGTGCGAGCTGTTGATCTTCGAGGGACGCGTCGCCATCTCGCTGTTCGATGAGCAACTGACGTATCTCTACCTGAGCCCCTCCCTGTCGGCGATGTTCAACGCCCCGCTGCACGCGGCCCTGGGCAAGCGGCTGAGCGATGGTCTGCCGGGGCCAGAGGGGCTGGAGCGTTCCCGGATCGTCGAGCGGGCGCTTTCCAACGGGCGGCCGGTGATGGTGGTCGAGATGTTCGAAGGCCTGCCGGCGACGACGGCGGTGCACCGCATCGAGCGTCCCGGGCGAGGGCCGCTGGCGCTGGCTATTCACCACGTCGGCGCTCAGGCCGGCAAGGTGGAGGCCGAGAGCGAGGGCTACGACGTGGTGCAGCCCCAGCACGCGCGGATCACGCCGCTGGCGCAGCTCAGCGACGCCGAGCGGGGGGTCCTCCGGCTGATCGCCCAGGGGTACACCACAGCTCAGATCGCCCGCACGATCCACCGGACCGTCAAGACGGTCGAGTGGCATCGGGCGGCCCTCGGACGCAAGCTGGGAGTGAAAACCCGGGTCGAACTGGCCCGGCTTGCGATCAAGTACGGCCTGGTGGGCGTGAACGAGCCGATCCAGCATCCACCCGAAGCCTGACCGGCGATGCTCTCAGAGCAATGCGAGCGCGTCGGAGTACCGCCCTGCGGCCGCCCGGTTGCACAATCCGTAGACGGCGGCCCGATCCTGATGTAATCTGATCGCGCCGGCGTGAGGCTGCGTTCTGTGGCCCGCCGAGCCAAAGTCCCGCGTTCGCGGGCACATCAAGGAGTCTCGCATGCACACACGGTTTTCATCGCGAGAACGTCGCGGCTTCACGCTCATCGAGCTGCTGGTGGTCATCGCGATCATCGCGCTGCTCGTGGGCATCCTGCTGCCGGCGTTGAAGGAGGCCCGGCGGGCTGCGCGCATGACGCAGTCGCTGGCGAACCTGAAGCAGTACGGCAACAGCGTCGAGACGTACTCGGCCGAGTACCGCGGCGGGCCGCAGTACGCCTTCACGTGGACCAGCGCCCGCCCCAACCTTGACGCGGCGCTCAGCGGGGTGCCGACGACATATGCCACTGACGTCGCGGCGGCGGCCGGCCAAGCGGTGCACATCATCCGGCGTCGCTCGGCGCCGGAGCAGCCGAGCTTCCCGATCCAGCCGGCGTGGATTCCCAACGTGCTGTACACGCACCTGGTGCTGCTGGACTATCTGGCCGCGCGCCTGCCCGAGCCGATGGTCTGCAGCCCGGAGGACCGGCGCCTGCTGCGCATGCAGGCCGACCCGCTGAACCCGCCGCCGGGCGAGCTGCAGCGCGTGCCCTACTCGTCCAGCTACCAGTTCTCATCGAGCACATACGGGCCGGACCGCGAGAGCCCGACGGGCCAGAGCCTGGAGCAGGGGCCGCACCACGGTGTCTTCTACCTGTACAACAACCCCAAGCTCGGCGGCAAGAAGGTCGCCGACGTGGCGTTCCCGAACCAGAAGGTGCTGGTCTTCGACCCCTATCAGCGGCACTTCGGCAAGACCGAGCCGTACTTCACGCACCCCTCGTGCCGCACCGTGGCGGCGTTCTACGACGCTTCCGTGCGCGTGGTGCCCATGTCGGCGGTGAACCACGGCGGCTACAGGGCCTCGGGGCCGTCGGGGAATCGGCGGGCGCCGATCACCTATGACAACGGCGTTGGTCCGATCCCGTGGATCGACAATTCGCCCATGACCCAGCCCGGCAAATTCCGCTGGACCCTGGGCGGGTTCAAAGGCGTGGACATTTCCAGCGACAGGGCGACGCCGACGGCGACGGTCAACAGCGAGCCGTTCCGCGTGCCGTAAGGCCGCGCAGCACACCCGCGACGTTCCCTCGGCCCCCGCTCCGGCGGGGGCCGTTTTCATTGGCCGCGGGGCGCGGGTCGCCCCATCTATACTCCGGCCCATGTCGTTCGAGACGATCCGATTCCAACCCGGCCAGCGCGTCCAGGTCATCCAGCAGATGCCCCGCCAGCGAGACGGCCTGTCGACGACCGTCCGGGGCGAGGTGGTGCGGTTCGAGCAGTCCAAGACAGGGTCGTGGTACGCCCACGCCAAGGACGACCGGCTGTGGCTCGACCGGCTGGTCCTCAAGAAGGACGACGGCGAGATCGTCACGTTGAACCTGGACCAGTACACCAGCATCCAGGCCGCCGACTGAAGCCGGCACCGCGCCCCGTACCATCGGGCATGGCGCAGTACCTCAACCCGTACCAGAAGGGCATCGTCAAGCGGTACTACGAAGGGGCCGACAGCCGCCTGGCCGACACGCTGGGGCAGCTGGTCTCGGAGCTCTACCTCGAGCGCGAGCCGGCGAAGCTCGCGGCCCTGTGGAAGAAGGCGCATGACACGCTGAAGAAGGCCCCGGTCGACCAGTTGCGCGTCGGGCGCATCGTGGCCGAGCGCAACACCGAGGCGCTGGCCAAGCTGCTGGGCGACGTGGCGCTGGGCTGGCAGGGCGCTGCGCCCAAGCCCGGCGCACCGTCGGCGGCCGGGCCCGCCCCGACGCCGGCGTCGGCACGGGCGGAGCCGCCGATGCCGGCGGCGGCACCGGTGGCCCCGGCGGCCGGTGCGCCGGCGACCGCTGCGCCCGTCGCGCCGATCCCACCCGAAACGCTCAAATCGGCGCTGGCCGCGTTCAAGAAGCGGTTGAAGGTGACGCGCCTGGACGACGAATCCAAGCTGGGCGCGAAGTACACCACGGGCGGTCGCTCGTCGGGCATCGTGGCGATCACTCCGCCGCTGCAGTTCCCGCGCGCGGTCTGGGAGGAACTGGCGCGCCAGGGGAAGTTGAAGTACGCCGGCAGCGGCCTGTACGAGCTGGCTGGGCCGGGCTGACGCTTCGGCATCGCCGATCAGCCGACGGTCACGCGCTGCAACTGGGCCCGGCCGATGACCTGCTCGGCGTAGCGGTTCATGGCATCGCGGAGCTGCTCGAAGCTCTCCAGAACGTAGTAGATCGGCTGGAAGTGGTCGATCTCGAAGTCGGTGCCGCAGACGCGCTCGAGGTCGAACGGGCGGTACTCGGGCACCGGGCGGGGCGTGCAGTCGGGGGCGGGCCGTCCGGCGACCTCCCACTGGCCCGTCAGCGCGTAGGCGCTCTCGGCGTGGCTGCTGACCAGCCCGCTGCCGTACACCTTGATCTGCCCGTTCTCGCGGATCAGGCCGAACTCCACGGTGAACCAGAAGAGCCGGCCCAGCCGCTTGATGTGCTCCTCGTCCTCGCACATCAGCGCGGCGCGCCCGTAGGTCTGCAGGAAGTCGGCGAAGACCCGCAGCGTGTGCAGCGGCACGTGCCCGAACACATCGTGGAAGATGTCCGGCTCGGGCAGGTAGTCCATCACCTCCCGCGGGCGGATGAGCACGGTCGTGGGGAACTCGCGCTGCGCCAGGCAGGCGAAGAAGGCCTTGGCGGGCAGGTACCCCGGCACCCCGTAGCTGGCCCAGGAGCTCTGCGCCTGCAGGAATTTGTTGATGCCGTCGAGGCGCGTGCCCCGGGCCACCTTCACCCCGCCGGCGATCTCGATGTCGCGGTCCACGGTCAGGTCGTCCAGCAGCGGGATGCGGTCGCGCGTCAGCCGCAGGATCCTCATCCCTTCGATGAACTGGCGGGACACCTGCTGCTCCAGAACGGTCCAGCGCTTGTCGAACAGGTCCCGCCAGACGTCGTGGTTCTCGCGGGTGTATTGCTCGTACCGCTGCGTGATGTAGAAGCGGTCGGCGTCGATCTCGTCGTGGTGCATCTGGGGCGCTTTGTCCGCCCAGGCCTGGGCCTGGCGCGCCTCGTCCGAGTCGATGATGTTGTTGTACCGGATGTCCTGACGCATGACCTGCTCCCGGGGCGCACCGCCGCCTGCGCGACCCCCACAGAAGTATAACGCACGTTCCCGGCCAAGCCCGGCGCGATTCAGGTATACTGCCGCCCGTGACCAAGTCCGCCGCCACCAGGTTGCTCGCCGTCGCCGCCCTTGCCGGGGCGGGCTCGGCCGGCGGCTGCGCCGAGATGGCCGCTGCCGATGCGGGCCTGGCCGCGGCCAATCTGGCCATCGGCGGCGTGTACGCGCTGGGCGATGCAATTCACCAGGTGACCACGCCGCAGGAGCCGACCGCCGCGCAGAAGGTGCAGCGATCCCGCGAACTGCTGGGCCGCATGGCCAAGGGCCAGACCAAGCTCGAGAACTTGACCGAGAGCGACCGCAAGCTCCTGGCGAGCATGGCGGTCGTGGTGAACGAGAAGAAGCGCGAGCGGCGCGGCGAGGACTGATCGCCCCGGCGGAACCGTCAGGCGACGGCGTTGGGCGGCGTCCGCCCGGCGATGATGGCCTGCGCGTTCTCGCACACCATCCGGGTCATGAGTTCGCGGTACTTGCCCTCGGCCGAGCCGATGTGCGGGGCCAGCGCCACGTTGTCGAGGGCCAGCAGGTCGGGGTGCACCCTGGGCTCGAACTCGAAGACGTCCAGCCCCGCGCCCCAGATGCGCCCCGCCTTGAGGGCGGCGGCCAGGGCGGCCTCGTCGATGATGGGCCCGCGCGCGGTGTTGACGACGATGGCGGTGTTCTTGAGCAGGGCGATCCGAC
>JAEUIX010000113.1 GCA_016794945.1 Phycisphaerae bacterium | reverse complement strand
GGCCAAGTGCCTGGTGCCGCCTCCGGAGAAGCACGCCGGGCTGGCGGACCCGGAGCTGCGCTACCGCCATCGGTACGTCGACATGTGGGCCACGCCGGAGACCGCCCGCGTGTTCGAGACCAGATCGCGGATCGTGTCCTTCATCCGGCGGCGCCTCGACGGCCTGGGGTACCTTGAGGTCGAGACGCCGATGCTCCAAACGCTGGCCGGGGGCGCCGCGGCCAGGCCGTTCCGCACGCACATGAACGCGCTGGGGATCGACCTGTTCCTGCGGATCGCGCCGGAACTCTACCTGAAGCGCCTGCTGGTCGGCGGCATGCCGATGGTCTACGAGATCAACCGCAACTTCCGCAACGAGGGGCTGGACAAGCAGCACAACCCCGAGTTCACCATGCTCGAGCTCTACCACGCTCATGGTGACGTGGAGACCGTCATGTCGATGACCGAAGGGCTGATCCGCGCCACGGCGCGGATGCTGACCGGCGATGGGCCCGCCCGCCTGCCGTTCAACGAGTGGACCATCGATTACGATGCGCCGTTCGAACGCGTGCGCTACGGCGAGTTGTTCCGGCGTGCGCTGGGCATCGATATGTTCGACCGCTCGGCGGTCGCGGCCGAGGCCGCCCGCCGCGGCGCCAAGCACGAGGGCGTGGACCACTGGGCTGTTGTCAACGACCTGTTCGAGGAGTTCGCCGAGCCCACGCTCGACCCTGCACGCCCCACGTTCATCACCGACTACCCGGCGGCGATCAGCCCGCTGACGCGCCCGAAGGCGAGCGACCCGGCCCTGGCCGACCGGGCGGACCTGTTCATCGGCCGCATGGAGATCGCCCCCCACTACACAGAACTGAACGATCCCGACGTGCAGGCAGCGAGGTTCTCCGAGCAACTCGCCGGGCTCGAAAAGGACAAGGCCGAGGAGGAAAGCACCTTCCGCACGTTCGACCGCGACTTCATCCATGCCCTGAAGGTGGGCATGCCGCCGGCCGGCGGCATGGGCCTTGGGATCGACCGGTTGTGCATGCTGCTGACGAACCAGCGGACCATCCGCGACGTTGTACTGTTCCCCCTGATGCGGCCGCAATGAGGTGATCGGACCGACGGGCGTTCGGCTCCTGGTGCCGGGCGTCGCGCGGGACGGACAGGGCCCCCGAACGCGGCCCTTCCCGGGTGGCCGGGCCGACGCTACTGTTTCACACTTGTCGGGCCGCGACGCGGCGAGGGATTGCGAGTCGAGGGCACGCCATGAGCGGGTCACGTTCGCCGGGCAAGCGACAGCAGTTCACGGGCGCGGAGCACCCGTCGGTGGACGATGCGTTGCCGCCGGACGGCGCGCCGGGCCTGACGCGGGCGCAGGTGGGCTCGCTCGATTCGAAGGTGCTGGTGCTCAACCGGCTGTACCTGGCGATCCGCGTGGTGTCGGCGCGGCGAGCGTTCTCGCTGCTGGTTCGCGACCTGGCCGAGGTGATCACGGTCAACGACGGCCAGTACGCGACGTACGACTTCGCATCGTGGGCCGACTTGGCCGAGTACCAGCGGCAGTTCGAAGCCGAGAAGCACGACTGGGTTCGCACGGTGCGCCTGCAGGTGGCCGTGCCGCGGGTCATACGCCTGCTGGGGTACGACCGGCTCCCGGCGCAGACGGTAAAGCTGAACCGGCGGAACCTGTTCGCACGCGACCGGAACCAGTGCCAGTACTGCGGGCGGCACTTCCCGACGAGCGAGTTGTCGATCGACCACGTGCTGCCGCGCTCGCAGGGCGGCGGCGACAGCTGGGAGAACCTCGTGTGCGCGTGCATCCGCTGCAACGCCCGTAAGGGCGGCCGGACCCCCGACGCCGCCCGGATGCACCTGATCCGCCGACCGGTGATGCCCAAGCGCAACCCGCTGATCGCGCTGCGCCTGGGGCAGGACAAGTACGCCTCGTGGAAGGCCTTCCTCGACAACGCGTACTGGAGCGTGGAGCTGAAGTGAGCACGCGGCCGGGGGCGGGCGCCGGGGCTGTATACTTGCCGCATGTCTACCGACTGGTCCGACCAGATCATCATCAGCGAACTGGCCGACGAGCCGGCGCTCTCCGAGGAGCTCGCGGGCATCGTCGAGCGTGCCGCCTCCGCGGGGCCGCGCCAGGCCAAGCACGTCGTGCTCAACTTCGCCAACGTCAACTACCTCTCGTCCTCGCACCTGGCCCAGTTGCTGCGCCTGCGCAAGAAGCTGGTCGACACCGGCCGGAACCTGGTGCTCTGTTCGCTCAACGACAACGTCTGGTCGGTCATGCTGCTGACGGGGCTCGACCGGGTCTTCCGGTTCGCGCCGGACCCGCTGACCGCGCTGGCCACGCTTCAGATCGAGGCGGAGCCCGGGGCCAACGCGTGAGCAGCGCGGCGGCGCCGGAGCTGCCCGCGGCACCGGACGCGTTTCGCGGGCCCGCGCCGCGTGCCGGCGGCGGGCCGATCGTGGAGCTGCGCGATGTCAAGCGCGTGTACTACAAGCCCGACGGATCGGTGCTCGTCGAAGCGCTGCGCGGAGTGTCGGTTTCGATCCCGGCCGGCCAGTACGTCGCGATCATGGGCGCCTCGGGCTCGGGCAAGAGCACGATGATGAACATCCTGGGCTGCCTCGACCGACCGACGTCGGGGATCTACCTGCTCGACGGCCAGGACTGCGTGACGATGAACGACGAGGAGATCTCGGCGTACCGGGGCCGGAAGATCGGCTTCATCTTCCAGGCGTTCAACCTGATCCCGGAGCTGACGGTCCGCGAGAACGTCGAGGTGCCGCTGTTCTACCAGGGAGTGTCGCCCGCCGAGCGGCGGCGCAAGGCCGAGGCGGTGCTGGGCATGGTGGGCCTGGATCAGCGGCTGGGCCACCGTCCGAGCGAGCTTTCGGGCGGCCAGCAGCAGCGGTGCGCGATCGCCCGCGCCCTGGTCACCAGCCCGGTGGTGCTCATGGCCGACGAGCCGACCGGCAACCTCGATTCGGCCACGGGCAAGGCGGTGCTGAAGATCTTCAACGATCTGCACAAGATCGGCATCACGATCATCATGGTCACGCACGCGCCGGAGGTCGCCGCGCTCTGCCAGCGCGTGATCCGCCTGCGCGACGGCGTGATCGAGAGCGACACGATGCAGGAGCCCGCGCCTCTGATCTGAGCGGCGGCGATCACGCGGCGGCGCGGGCGCCCGCGGCCGTCGCCCGGCGCGCCAGCGCGAGCATGGTGATGTCGTCGACCTGGTGCAGCGAGCCGCGCTGACCGTCGAGGTCGCCGGACATGGCGGCGATGGCCTCGGCCAGGGGCTGCCCGACGCGTCGCCGGCCCAGCGCCGAGAAGGCGCCGAGGTACAAGGTGTTGCCGGCGGTGCTCGCGGGCCCGGCGTCCCGGAACGCGTGCTCGAACCCGTCGCTGTAGAGCACGAGCGTCTCGCGCGGCCCGAGCGTGAACGCGTGCTGCTCGTAGCAGATGCCCTCGGCCATGCCCAGCAGCGGCCCGCCCTCGGCCAGCGCGCGGGATCCATCGGGCCCCACGATCAACGGGTGCGGGTGGCCCGCGTTGGCCAGCAGCACCTGCCCGCTGCGGGCGTCGATCACGCCGTAGACCGCCGACACGATCGCCATCAGGTCCCCCCGGCGAGAAAGGAACGCGTCGTTCAGCCGTGTGAGGGCTTCGGCGGGCGGCACGATGCGGTAATCGCGCCCGGAGACCTCCTTGGTCGGCAGCAGCCGGCTGATGAGCATGGTCATGAGCGCCGCGGGCGCTCCGTGCCCGGCGGCGTCGGCCACCAGGAAGCCGATGTGGTGCTCGTCGAGCCGTTCGGCGTCGTACAGGTCCCCGCTGAGGTCCGTGCCCGGCCGGAACAACACCCCCAGGTCCAGGCCGTCGATCTCCGGCAGCGAACGGGGCAGCAGCTCTCGCTGGACCAGCACGGCCATGTTGGCTTCGTTCTGCATCTGGTCGATCTGACGGGCCGCGGCGGCGCGCATCAGCCCCTCGCCGGCCAGATCGCGTCGGAGCTGTTCCAGCGCCGGCTGACGCGCCAGCAGCGCCGACAGCGCGCCGGCGACGGTCCGCGGGTCGCTGGCCAGGGGCAGCGCTGTCAGCGTGCCTCCGGCGGGAGGTCCGTCGCGGAGCATCAGCCCGGGGATCAGCGAGTCATCGAGGATGTGCCGCACGCGGGCGATCGCGTCGGCCGCGGCGCTCGGACCCGCCAGCACGAGCAAGGCAGCCGCATCGCCGGGCGGGGTCGCGCCGGGGTCAACTCCCACGAAGCACGGCGCCGGGGCGGCCGGCCAGACACCCGTCAGCCGGCGGCACCAGCATTCGGCATCGGAGGGCGCCACGCCGAGGGCGACCACGGCGACGACCGGCCCGACGACCGGGCCGCGGCAGACACCTGGATGAACCTGGTCGTCGGGGCGCATGGGGTGCCGAGACAACCGCCGGCAAGGCCCGAGAACACAGGAACGGGGCGAAACCGGGCGGGGAATCGGACGCGGAGCGCATCGGCCTACCGGGCTCGCTTCTTCAGCCCTTCGACGTCAAGGTCCACCTTGTCGCCCTCGGCGAGCTTCAGGTTCTGCAGGGTTCCTCCGGCCAGTTCGATCACGAACGTCGTCGGGAAGCGGCTGGAGTACTTCTTCAGACGGGCTTCGTACTTCCTGTTGCCGGGGGTGTCGTCGGTCGAGTGCTGCCCCGGGGTGCCTTCGTCTGCGGCGCGCGGGGGCTCGGGCGTCATGGCGTACCACGAGAGGATCCGCCCCTGTCCGTCCAGATACACGATGTCGATCGGGATTGGGCAGTCGCGCATCACGAACTGCTGCACGGCGACCTTGTTCGCGGGAAAGACGAAGAGCATGCCGCCGTCGGGCTCGATGTGCGTGCGCCCGGACAGTCCCTTGAAGCGCGTGGCGTCGTCCGCGACGACCTCAAGGAAGAAGGACTTGCCGCCCAGGCGGACCCTGGCGACGTCGGCACCGGCCTTCTCGTCGCACCCGCCGATGAACGCACAGGCCAGCGAGAACGCGAAGACTGCGACGGTTGCGGCGATCATCCGGCTTGAGCGTTGAGCCATCGGTCGTGCTCCGGGAGGAACGTGATGGTACTTCGGGGCAATCGGTCGGGGTCGAACCGCCTCAGGAACTCACCGGTCGTCATCGGCTCGGGGCCGCCGGGGCTGAGGCCGCACCAGTGGGCTACAAGACCAACGACGGCCGATACGGGGACGCCCCGTGCCCGGTAGGTGTCGATTCGGCTGTCGCCGTGCCGTTTCGCCAGGCGGCGGCCGTCGGGCCCGAGCACGAGCGGCAGGTGCCAGTACTCCGGCTCAGGGGCCAGCCCCAGCGCCCTGTAGAGCAGCAGTTGTCGCGCTGCAGAGTCGAGCAGGTCATCGCCGCGGACCACGCTCGTGACGCCCTGGCGAGCATCGTCAACCACGACCGCGAGTTGGTACGCCGGCGTGCCGCGCCGGGTCCAGATGATGAAATCCCCGATGGTCGAGCCCGGGTCGATGGACTGAGGACCGGCGAAGCTGTCGATGAAAGCCACGGAACCCGGGGGCGTGAGGAAACGCCAGGCGGAGTCCGGCCACGCTCGGGGATCGAACCGGCAGGGATGCCCGGCCTCGGGCGGGCGCAGGGCGGCGGGGAACGCCGCCTCGTGGGAGCCTGCCTGCGGAGCGCTGGCGGCCGATTCCACCTGCGATCGCGACATCCTGCACGGGTAGGCCAGGCCGGCCGCCGCGAGTGTCTCGATCGCTTCGACAGCCGGCCCGGGCTCTTTCGACTGGATGAAGGGCCCCATGTCCCAGTCGATGCCAAGCCAGGCGAGCGTGCCGACGATCGACTCGGCCGCCCCGGCTTTGATGCGCGGGCCGTCGAGGTCCTCGATGCGCAGCACGATGCGCCAGCCACGCTGACGCGCCATCGCCCAGTTGACCAGGAACGTCCGCGCGTTGCCGAGGTGCAGCGCGCCGGTGGGCGAAGGGGCCAGGCGGGAGGTGGGAGTCGTCGGCACGGGGTTGCGGGAATTCTCGCTTGTGGCGGAGCGCGATCGTACCTGCCTGTCGCGCCCGGCGGCCCGGGGCGGGTATGCTCCTGCCCCGGAGACCACCATGGCCAAGGGCGCAAAGAAGTCGGGCGGCGGTGCAGCGGCGGGGGCCGCTGGACGTCTGGACCCCCAGCAGATCGCTGCGGAACTGGCCCTTCGTCCCGACTGGAGCGATTCGGGCGGGGCGATCCAGCGGACGTTCGCGTTCAAGTCGTTCGTGGAGTCGATGGCGTTCGTGAACAAGGTCGCCGCGGCCGCCGAGGCGATGAACCACCACCCCGACATCCTGATCCGCTACAACAAGGTCACCATGACCCTGAGCACGCACGACGCGGGCGGGATCACCCGGAAGGACTTCGAGCTCGCGGCGAAGATGGACTCGATGCTCGCGTAGCGCCCGCCGACGACCCTCAGCCGGCCGTGTAGCAGCGGTAAACGAACGCCGGGGGCACGTTCAGCAGCACGGTCGGGCTGCGTTCCACGCGGGCGAACCGCTTGCCGATCACGTCGGCAAAGCGTCGACCGGCGCGCGTCAGCAGGCTCGTGTTGTAGGTGAAGGTGATCAGCGGGCTTCCGGGCTTGAGCGCGCTGATGGTCGCGTCCAGCAGCGACTCCTGCAGTTCGGGCGTGAACGCCGCCCACGGCAAACCGCTGAAGATCACATCCACCCCGTGCCGCTCGGGCAGGCCCTTGGCCCGGCAGATCTCGCCGATGTCGGCCGCGGACCGCTCGTGCAGTTCCACCCCGGGGAACCGGGCGCGGAACGCCGCGGCCATGACGGGGTTCAGTTCGATCGGCATGAACACCGAGCCGGGGCGGAGCCGCTGGAGGATGGGGGCCGTGAACGCCCCGGAACCGGGACCGAATTCGGCGACGACGCTGACGCGATCGAAATCGACGCTCTCGAGCATGCGCCGCGCCAGCGCGGCGGAACTGGGCGCGATCGCCCCGATCTGCGTGGGCCGCTTGAGCCACTGGGCGATGAACGTGCCCGTCCCGCCCTTGGCGGGAACCGGTGCAGGCGGGTTGGTCGGGTCTTCCGGCAGAGCGTGTCTCGCGGTTCCGACCCATGGTAACGCGTCGAGCGCGCCGGTCGCGGCCTGTGTATCCTCGGAACCGATGGCACAGACTCCGGGGGTTTCCAGAGCGATGCTGACCTGGGCCGACCTGGCCCAGGACCTGCTGTGGCCGCGCGTGCTGCGCACCTTCGGGCTGGCGATGTCGCCCTCGCGGCTCGGCCTGATGCTGTTCGCGTTGACCGCCCTGATGGTGCTGGACCGAGGGTGGCACGCCGCCGCGGGATGGCCCGGGAGCTCGCCCGGTCCGATCGCGTCGGCGGCCGGTCACGCGGTGGGTTCGCTGGCAGAGGCGGCCGCGGGATTGGCTCGCCTCGACGGCCAGGCGTTCGGAGAAGCGGTGTACGGCCTGGTGATGGGCGGTCCGGCGGCGGCGCTGCGCACGCACCCGTGGGCGATGGTCGTGCTGCTGCCGCTGGTCTTGGTGATCGTCTCGGTGGCGGGCGGCGCGGTGTGCCGGTCGGCGGCGTGCGAGTTCAGCATGGGAATCCGTCTGCCGTGGCCGGAGGCGATCGGCTTTGCGCTTCGGCGGTGGTGGCTGCTGACGGCGGCTAACGCGGCTCCGGTGATCGGGGTTTGGCTTGTTTCCGCCGTGCTGGTCGCCCTGGGGTGGCTGGTGCAGGTCGCCGTGATCAACATCCTCGTGGGAGCCGCGTTCGCGCTGGTGCTCGTGGCGGCCCTGGTCGCCGCGCTGCTGATGCTGGGCGTGGCCTTGGCGCACCCGCTGCTGCCGGCCGCCATCGCGTGCGAGGGGACCGACGCGTACGACGCGGTGCAGCGGGCGTATTCGTACACGCTGAACCGATTCGGCCGGCTGGTGCTGTACTACGGCGTGCTGGCGGTGCAGTCCCTGGTCGCGATCACCGTGGTGAGCGCTGTGGTTCTGGCGGCGCTGACGCTGGCGCAGCGGACCACCGGGCTGTCGGTCGTGCCGCGCGGAGACTCCGCGTCGGGCGCGGCGGTGCGGATGCTGGAGCGGGTGACCGGGGGCGCGCAGGCCGAAACGCCCCGTGCTGCGCCGAGTGCGGAGCCCGAACCGCTGCCGGCGCTCCGTTCCACGGGCTCCGAAGCGCCGAGCGCCACTCCGGAGGACGCGGCGGGCTGGACGGACCGATTGGCGGCGCGGATGGCGCGGTTCTGGGCGTCGATCCCGTTGGCGCTCGTGTCGGCGCTGGCGTTGAGCATGTACTTCTGCGGTTCGACGGTGGTGTACCTGCTCATGCGCCAGGTGTGCGACGGCCAGGATGCGGCCGAACTGTGGATGCCGGGCATGGTGGGCGGCACGCTGACGGCCGGGCACCCGGTCGGCAACGCCGACGGGGCGACGGGGCCGTGATCCGCCTGCTTCGGGGGCCCGGGCGATTCTGCGAGGCGGCGGGCCTGCTGGCCGAACGCTCGGTCGCGTCGCTGGAACTGCGACGGGCCGACGGAACGGTCCAACGGCTGCGGGCGCGGGTGACGGACCTGCCGGGAGCGCTGAGGCAAGCCGGGGCCGGGGCGCTGCTCGTGTCGACGGATGGGTCGATCCGCATCGAGATTCGAACCGATGAACTCGGCTGGGAAGAGGGGATGGAAGGGAAGCGGCACGAGCATGGCTGATCAGTCGGGCGGTCGGGGCTCCATGACGGTCGTGCACATCACGCACGAATCGATCCACCAGCTGGGCGGCATCGGCACTGTCCTGGAGGGAGTGCACACCGCCGAGGCGTGGCGCCGCGAGGTGGGCCGGTCGGTGCTCGTGGGCCCGCTGCCCTACCCCGACGCACGGGTGCGGGATCCGATCGAGCGCCTGGGCCCCCACGCCGTCG
>JAEUIX010000094.1 GCA_016794945.1 Phycisphaerae bacterium | reverse complement strand
CACAGGGTGGCGGGCGCCCGCGTGGGCCTGACCCCGAACCGCACCGCGAGCAACCCCCCCTGGACCACCACCTTCCGGGCTTCGATCCGACAACCCGCCGCGAGTCGCAGGAACCGCCCGTAGTCCGCATCGCTCACCAGTTTCCCGCCCCGGGCCGCCACCATGAACGCGCCCCAGGCGGGGTTCCACACCGTGCGCTCGTCCGCCACGGCCTCCAGTGCCACCGCCACGATCCGGTCCACCTCCGCCCGGTCCAGCGTGCCGGCCTTCAGGCGGGCGTCGAGCTGGAGCAGGGCGGCGTTCCGGTCGGCAAACCCGCCCGCGCTGAGTTCCAGAATCAGCGCCCAGGTCGGGAACGCGGCGCGGAAATTACCACCCGCGACGGTGACCCCGACCACCGCCAGTTGCAGTCCGAGCGTCGAGGCGAGCAGCAGCGCCCCGGCGACGATCCACGCGGGGCGACGGACGCGCACGCCTCGCCGGACGGCGGTCGGCGCGCCCAGGGATCGCCCGCACTCGGGGCACGGCGGCCGCCCGTCGGCCTTCGGGTCGTACACGCCGATGAGATCGAACCCGCAGGCGGCGCAGACAGGGTGGTCGTTGATTCGGCGGCCGATCAGCCCGCGGGCCAGCAGGAGCATGCCCACGATCGCCAGCACGTTGAGCGCGATCAACCCCGCCAGAACCATCGCGGCAGTCTACCAGGGGCCGCACGCCGGGGGCGTGCCGGCCTACTCGGGCGCCTGCGACCGTGCCTGCTTGGCTTCATGGCGCACGATCGAGCCGGTGACGAGATAGATCAGGTCCTCTGCGATGTTCTTCATGAGATCGCCGATGCGCTCCAGTTCCCGCCCGCAGCGGTACATCAGCATGCCGACGGCCTTGGAGTTGCGGTCGTCGCCCATGGTCTCGATGGCCTCTTCGAACAGCCGCTTGACCAGCTTGTCGATGGCCTCGTCGTTGTTCATCACGGCCCGTGCGGCGACCGCGTCGTCCCGCTGCAGCGCCGCCAGCAGCGCGTGGCACATCATGGGCACCCGCTGCGTCAGTTCCTGCAGCGAGGTGGGCCACTGCGGCACGCCCAGCTTCGCCAGTTTCACCGTCTGTTTCGCGACGCTGGTGGCGTGGTCCGCCACGCGCTCCAGGTCGCCGTTGACCTTGAGCATCGTCGCGACCTCGCGGAAATCCCGCGCCACGGGGTTGAACAGCGTCAGCAGCCGGAAGCACTCCTCCTCGATGCGGACCTCTTCGCGGTCCACCTCGTCGTCGCGGCCCATCACCGCCCGCGCCGCCTGGACATCCAGACGCATGAGCGCGTCGACCGCGCTCTCCACCATTCCGATCGCGCTGGCCGCCTCCTGCATCAGGCGGCTCCGGATCGTCTTGATCTGCTTCTCGATCTGGACTTCGTGGCTCACGGGGTGCACGCTCTCGGGGTGTGGTTCGTCGGGCAGCAGCATCGGGTTCCTCCGTCGAGCGGCAGCGCTTGCGCGGTCGCACGATAGGGAACCCCTTTGTTCGGGTAGTCCGCACCCAGTGTGAGGATTGTGTCAGGACAGTGCAACTGCTTTCTCAAGGTGGACAAAGGTCATGGTCGATGGCCCACGCTCCCGCCTCGACGGCGGGTCGAAGGCCCTGGTAGTCTGAAGCGATCCCGATGCGCGTCGACGGCTCCATCCCGCCCACCATTCCCTTCCACGTCGCCCGTGCGTACGGAGCCGGGACCGCCGCACAGCCGGCGCGGCCGGGGCCAGTCGCCAAGGTTGATCGCACCGGGTTCGCCCCGGTGCTCGCCAGAGTCGAGCGGGCGTCCGCCGCGAACCTCGAGGCACGTCCCCGTATCGACGCGGTCGAGGCCTCCGGAGCCCGTCAGCTGATCGCGGCGACCGTGCCGGGAGCCGTTGATTTCTCCGGCGCCCAGCCCCGGCCATCGGTGTCCGTCGCGACGACTTCGACCCCGACCGCCGATCGGGATGCCGACGCACTGCCGCTCTACCGGGCCCCGTGGGACAAGAACGCCGCGGCGGTGGCGGTGCAGGTCGGGCGGTCGTTGGACATCAGCGGCTGATCGGCGAGCTCCTACGCTGGCGCATGCAGCCGCCCCCGTATTCCGCGTCTATCGAGCGATTCTCGCTCGATCCATCCCTGGTGTTCCTGAACCACGGTCCGTTCGGGGCGGTTCCGATCGACGTGCAGCGCCGGCAGGATGAGTGGCGCCGCCGATGCGAGCTCGACCCGGTCGCGTTCATGGTCGAGCATCTCGAGCCGGCGCTCGACGCCGCCCGCGCCGCCGTCGCCCGCTTCGTCAACTGCCCGGCGGACGACCTGGCGTTCGTTCACAACGCCACCGCGGGCGTGAACACCGTGGTGCGGTCCATCGACTGGCGCCCCGGCGACGAGCTGCTCATCAGCACGCACGAGTACAACGCCTGCAACAACGCCGTCCGCTACGCCGCGCAGCGCACCGGGGCGAGCGTCGTCTGCGCCGAGATGCCCTGGCCCGTGCCGTCGTCGCGGGCGCTCGCCGACGCGGTGCTGTCGCGCATCACGGCGCGCACGCGACTGGTCCTGCTCAGCCACATCACCAGCCCCTCGGCCGTGCGCCTGCCGGTGGAGACGATGGTCCCGGCGATCCAGTCGCGCGGCGTGGACGTGCTGCTCGACGGGGCGCACGCCCCGGGCATGATCGATCTCGACGTCGCGGCCCTGGCGCCGGCGTACTACACCGGCAACCTGCACAAGTGGGTCAGCGCCCCCAAGGGCTGCGCGTTCCTGTACGTCCGGCCCGACCGCCAGCAGCAGATACGCCCGCTGGTCATCTCCCACGCCGCCAACTCGCCCCGCACCGACCGCTCGCGTTTCCGGCTGGAGTTCGATTTCGTCGGCTCCATGGACTACTCGCCGTGGCTGTGCGCCCCCGACGCGATCGACGCGATGGCCTCGATGCGCCCCGGCGGCTGGCCCGAGGTGCGTCGGCACAACCGAGACCTGGCGCTGGCGGCCCGCCGGACGCTCTGCGGCCGGCTGGGCGTCGAGCCCCCGGCGCCGGAGGACCTGCTGGGCTGCATGGCGTCGGTCATCCTGCCGTCGCACCCTGCCCCGCTGGCCGAGCGCCTGGCCGCCCGGCCGACCAAGTACGCCGATGCGTTGCAGGACCGCCTGATCTCGCGGTGGCGCATCCAGGTGCCGGTCATCCGCCACGCCGACCCCGCCGCCCCCGGCGGGGCGTGGCGGTCGGTGCGCCTTTCCGCCCAGGTCTACAACACCCAGGCGCAGTACGAGTACCTGGCGCACGCCCTGGAGCAGGAACTGGCCTACGAGCGGTCGCTCGCCTGAAGGATCGGCCTTTTCGCCCGGGCAAATCCCGCCCGGCGGGGTATGCTGTTGGTGGAGACTTCCATGGCCGCGATCACCACCCGCGCTTCACGCATCGCCGGCCCGACCAAGCCGGCCCGCACCGGTACCCGCGCCCGCGCGGGTGCTCCTGCCGCCGAGACTGCGGCGTCGGCCGAGAAGTGCTACCCGGCCCTGACCGAACTCATCGGCTACCTGCGGTCGCTCTCGGGCAGGGCCGACCTCAAGGTGCTGCACCGCCTGCTGAGCAACCTGCGGATCACCCGGCGCGACATCGAGCCGGCGTGCGCCTTCGGCGTCCGTGGGTACCGACGCAACACCATCGCCCGGTCCGACCACTTCGAACTCCTGGCACTCTGTTGGCGCAGCGGGCACTGCACCCCCATCCACAACCACACCGGCGTCTCGTGCGCGTTCAGGGTCGTTCACGGCCGGGGCACCGAGATCCGCTTCACCGAGTCGCCCGCCGGCATCGTCTGCCCCGCACAGGTCAACGACATGCCCGAGGGCTACGTCTGCGCCGCGGAGGAAGACGACATCCACCAGGTCGCCAACCACCAGGCCCCCGGGCGCGACCTGGTGACGCTGCACATCTACTCCCCGCCCATCCGCAAGATGCACGTGTTCTGCTACCCCAGCAGCAACGGCGCCGAGAACCAGGTCTACGACGCCGCCACCGCGCCGGCGACGCCGGCTACGCGACCGTCGCGCGCACGACGAACAGCGAAACGACGCTGAGCACGACCCACAGCGCCGCGGCCATGACGAACGGCCGGGCGCCCACGCGCGCCACCGCCGTCCGCGACAGACCGCAGCCGATCAGGAACAGCGCCAGCGTCATGCCGGCCTTCGCCGCGCCCTTGACCGTCGCCTCGTGCGCATCCACGCCCGGCACGTACGTGCGCACCGCGCTGGCCGCCATGAATAGCACGATGAACCACGGCAGCGCCCCGCGGACGGCGCTCCACCCGGCCGCTCCCCGGCCGCCGCCGCCCGCCGCGCGGCGCGACGCCGCCCACCCGCACGCCGCCGCCACCGGCACGATCCACAGCACCCGAGTCAGCTTCACCACCGTCGCCTGCTCCAGCGCCGCCGGGCCGTACTCCTTGCCCGCCGCCACCACCGACGCCATGTCGTGGATCGCCACCGCCGCCCACGTTCCGAACTGATCCTGGCTCATCGCCAGCCAGTGGCCCACGGGAATGAACACGAACAACGCGATCGCGTTGAGCACGAACACCGCGGCCAGCGCGATCGACGTGTCCGAATCGTCGGCGCGGATCACCTTGCTCGTCGCGGCGATCGCCGAGCCGCCGCAGATCGCCGTGCCCGAACTCAGCAGCGTCGCCAGCGGGCCGGGCACGCCCAGGGCCCGCGCCAGCGCCGCGCCCAGCGCGAACACCAGCACGATCGTCCCCGCCGCGAACGCCAGCCCGCCCACCCCCGCCTGCTGCACGCGGTGCAGGTCGATCGCCAGCCCGAGCAGCACGATGCACACCTGGATGAGCAGCCGGCTCAGTTGCTTGCTCGGCCCGCCCCAGGCGGTCAGCCCCAGCAACGCCAGCGCGATGCCCAGCCCCAGCGCCAGCGGCCCCGAGCACCACGGGGACAGGCTGAACGCGGCTCCGACGAGCATGAACATTCGTGCGATCACGCGATGTGCTCCACGGCCTTGGCCTGGCGCCCGCGAACGTCTTGGCCCCGCTTCACGATCCGATGATCACAGCCCGTACAGCGGCGCGAGCTTGCCTTCCAGGTGCCGCAGCAGCGGGTCGGCCGACAGCGGCGCGCCGGTCACCACCTGGCACAGTTCCGAAGCCTTGTACCGCCGGCCGTGGGCGTGCACCTTCTCGTTCAGCCAGCGCTTGAGCGGCGCGAACTCGCCGCGGGCCATGCCCGCGCGCAGGTTCGGCAGGTCGGCGTTGATCTTCTCCCACATCTGCGCTGCGTAGAGGTTCCCCAGCGTGTACGTGGGGAAGTACCCCACCAGCCCGAACGACCAGTGCACGTCCTGCAGGCAGCCGCGGCGGTCGTCGGGCACCTCGATCCCCAGCAGGTCCTTGAACCTCCGGTTCCATTCGCCGGGCAGGTCCTTGACGGCCAGGGAGCCGGCGACCATCTCGCGCTCCAGGCCGAAGCGCAGCATGATGTGCAGGTTGTACGTCGCCTCGTCGGCCTCCACGCGGATGTGCGAGGGCTCCACCACGTTCGCGGCGCCGTAGATCTCATCGACGCTCACGCCGTTGAGCAGCGGCGCGAGGCAGCGCGTCGCCACCGGCAGCGCCCAGGTCCAGAACTCGCGTCCGCGCCCGACGAAGTTCTCCCACATGCGGGACTGGCTCTCGTGCACGCCGAGGCTGATCGAGTCGGCCAGCGGCTCGCCGAAGTGCTCGGCCTTGGGCAGGCCCTGCTCGTACAGCCCGTGCCCGGCCTCGTGCATGGTGCCGAACAGCGGCTCGAGGAACGAGTCGGTGGTGTAGCGCGTGGTCAGGCGGGTGTCGCCGGGGCCGATCGACTCGCAGAACGGGTGCGCCGTTGTGTCCAGCCGGCCGGCCTTGAGATCGAAGCCCATCGCCGCCAGCACCGCCTCGCCGAAGGCCTGCTGCTGGGCCGCCGGCGCCTTGAGCGACAGCAGCCGGTCGGCCGGACGCTTCGGCGCTGCGGCGATCCGCCCGACCAAGGCCGACAGCCGCTTGCGCAGCGGGCCGAAGATCGCCTCGACCTGCGCCGCCCGCATCCCCGGCTCGTACTGGTCCAGCATCGCGTCGTACAGCTCCCCGCCCGGCGGGGCGCCGTAGCACTCGGCCTTGCGGCGGGTCAGGGCCATGACCTTCTCGAGCCACGGGGCGAAGTGCCCGAAGTCGCTCCGCTGGCGGGCGTCCTTCCACGCCTCCTGCGCCAGGCTGCACGTGCGGCTGAACTCGGCCACCAGCGACTCGGGCAGTTTCGTCGCCCGGTCGTACTCCCGACGCGCCTCGCGCACGTTCGCCGCCGACCGCGCGTCGGCCATCACCGCCGCGTCGGCCTCGCACGCCGACAGCAGGTCCGCCACCTTCCGGTCCGTCGCCCGCTGGTGCGCCAGCGCCGCCACCATCGCCTGCTGCTCTGCGCGGTGGGCCGCGCCCCCGGCGGGCATGTACGTCTCCTGGTCCCAGGCCAGCAGCGACCCGACCGACGCCAGTGTGGCGGTCTCGCGGAGGTGCTTTCGGAGCGCGGCGTACGACGGTGAAGCGGGTGCGGTCATGCGGCCAGTGTAGAAACGGGCCGATGCGACCGCCGACCCACAGTCTCGCCCGCCCGCGGTTCGCCGCTACTTCGCGCCGCCGGCCGGAGCCTTGCCCGGGCCGCCCCCGGGGCCGCCCAACTGCCGGTACTTCTCGCGGTACTTGTCGGCCAGGTCGTTCTGCTTGGAGCGCACGCTCACGCGCCGCCCCTGGATGTACGCCCCCTCGACCTTCGTCGTCACTTCCAGCGGGTTGCCCGTTGCGATCACCAGCGTCGCATCCTTGCCCGCTTCCAGACTGCCCACCCGGTCAGCCACGCCCAGGATCTCCGCCGCCCACAGGCTCACCGACCGGTACGCCGCGTCCGCGTCCAGCCCGTGCGCCGCCGCCATCGCCGCGGCGTATGGCACGTTGCGCTCGTGGGGTGTCTCCTCGCCGCTGGCCAGGCAGAAGCGCACGCCGGCCGCCAGCAGCCGCGCCGGCGTCCCATAGGCCTCGTCGTACGCTGAGTCGTCGCGCCGGGGCAGGTTGATGACGCTGTTGAAGATCACCGGCACGTCGTGCGCCTTGAGCAGGCCGGCGCACAGCGCCGCGTCGCGCCCGCCGACGATCACCGGTTTGAGTCCGAACTCGCGCGCAAAGCCGACGGCCGAGACGATCTGGTCGTAATCCGCCGCCTCGATGAACGTCGGCGCCTTGCCCTCCAGGGCCGGGCGCATCGCCTCCCAGCGGATGTCGGTGGGCGTGCCGTCCGGGTCGGCCTGCTTCAGCGCCAGGTACGCCCGCGCCGTCCGGAACGTTTCGCGGATGCGCTCCAGGCTCTCGCGCGTGCGCGTCGCCTGCTGTTCGTCGCTCTGGTCCATCCACGGCGCGCGGATCGTCCGCATCATCGGCCACGACACCAGCAGCCCCGCGTCGCGACGCAGCGTCAGGTCCTCCGTCGTCCACCCCTCCGTCGTGATCACGCTCACCCGCCCGGGGATGATCCCCGACGCGGGGAACACCCCCGCCGCCAGCACGCCGTTGGCCCGCGCCACGGGGATCAGCGTGCTGTCGGGGTTCACCGCCACGCTCGGCAGCGCCTCGGGCGTCGCCTCGCCGGTCTCGTTGAAATCGTGCGACGGGCGCGTCGCTCCCATCTCCGTCAGGCCCAGGCGCGTGTAGGGCGAGATCATCCCGGGCCAGACGTGCTTGCCGGCGGCGTCGACCACAGTCGTGCCCTGCGCGAACGCCTTGCCGGGGGCCATCGCCCCGACTTCGACGATCTTCCCGCCGTCGAACAGCACGTATCCGCGCTCGATCGCCGCAGCGCTCACCGGGTGCACCGTCGCCCCGACGATCGCGATCGGCCCCGCCTGTTTGGGCGCCGGCACGCCCAGGTCCTGGCCCTGCGCCGCCCCGGCCAGGGCCAGCGCCGCCACGCCGCCCCACGCCCGTCCCGTCGCCCGCGTCAGTTTCATCAGCATGTTCGCCATCGTCGCCTCGCTCGTGTTTCGTTGCGCCCGCCGCTGCGGGCCGCGTTGGTCGGTGAACTCAGGGACGCCCGCTCACCGCCCCAGCATGTCGGAGCAGCCGCAATCGCCGGTGCGTGCGTTGGTGGGGTCGATGCCGCGCCGAACCATGTCGTAGTACAACTCGCGCCGCCAGACCCACGCCTGGTCGAGCATGCGGCTGACCAGCGGCCGCGAACGCGCTGCCGGCCGGTTCGTATCCTCGTCCCCGAGCGCCAGGTCGTCGCCATCCTGCGGCGGACGGGTGCGCCCGCCCGGCCTGCCGCCCGGTCCGCCGGGCGCCGCCGGACGTGCCGAGTCGGTCCCGCCGGCCCCGGGCGCCGCCGCGGGCTTGCGGTCGGCCAGGAGCTTCTGCATCAGCCGCTGGCGTTCCTTGAGGTTGCGCTCGCGCAGGGTCTTGTCGATGGCCAGCGAGAAGTAGCAGCGGCCGTCGATCCACGTTTGCTCCGCCTTGCTGAACGCCGACAGGGGCGGCCCGTTCCAGATGACCAGGTCGGCGTCCTTGCCCTTCTCCAGCGAGCCGGTCACGCCATCGATCTTCAACTGCTTCGCCGGGTTGATGGTGACCCACTTGATCGCCTCGGCCTCGTCCACCGAGCCGTCGGAGTACTTCACCGCCTTGCCCGCCTCGACGTTCAGCCGGCGGGCCAGTTCGTCGCTGTCGCTGTTGTACGACACGATCAGTCCCTGCTCGTGCATGATCGGGAACGCCTGGGGGATCGCGTCCTGCACCTCGACCTTGTACGCCCACCAGTCGCTGAAGCCCGAGGCGCCGATCGTCCGCCCGCGCATCGCCTCGGCCACCTTGTACCCCTCCAGGATGTGC
>JAEUIX010000074.1 GCA_016794945.1 Phycisphaerae bacterium | reverse complement strand
CGGCGAGGTCTGCGGCGGCGGCGGGTTTGCCGGTGGCCAGGCCGGTGACGATGAGGCCGTCGGCGCGGAAGAACTCGGCGGCCTCGGCCCAGGCGGGGATGGAGAGGTCGGCGGTGAGGGCGTGGGAGGCGTGCTTCTTGTCGATGTCGCAGAAGATGCGGACGGACTGGGCGCCGATGGCGCGGCGGTAGCGGAGGAGGTCGGCGGCTTCGGCGGTGGGCTGGAGGCCTTCGTCGGCGATCTGGGCGAAGACGAAGTTCTCGCAGCGGATGAACGAAGCGCCCGAGGCCAGGGCGATGGCGATCGCTTCGCGGTTGCCGCAGGCCAGGACCTGGATGCCCAGGGGCAGGGCCGGGGCGGCGGCGCGGACGGCCAGCGCGGCGGCGGTCATGGCGGCGACGACGGCGGGGTCCTGGCGTCCGGGGACGTAGGGGACGTCGTGCATGTTCTCGATGAGCAGGGCGTCGAAGCCGGCGCGGGCGAGCAGGCGGGCCTCGTCGGCGGCCTGCCGGGCGATGCGGTCGACGGGGTCGCGCGCGGCCGGCGAGCCGGGCAGGGCGCGGAGGTGGATCATGCCGATGACGGCCTTGGGCGGGAGCGAGGGGAGGGCGCGGGGCATGGGCGGAAGATACGCGACCGGCGGGCGGGCCGGCGGCGCTGGGTTGGTACGATGGGACATGAGGACACAGAGCGTGGTGCGTTGGCTGGCGGCGGCGGGGGCGTTGGTTGTGGGCGCGGGGGCGGCGCTCGGGCAGGGGATCGACGAGCTGTGGAGCCGGAACTGCCTGTCGTGCCACGGCAAGGAGGGCCAGGGCGGCGGCGCGGGGACGCGGACGCTGCTGACCGACGAGCTGATGGCCCAGGACCTGGACCGGCGGTTCTTCGAGGCGATCAAGCAGGGGGTGAAGGACTCGGCGATGCCGGGGTTCGGCGAGACGCTGAAGGATGAGCAGATCTGGGCGCTGGTGGTGGAGGTTCGGGAACTGCAGGCGCGGGCGTGGCGCAAGCGCGTGGGGAGCCCGAAGGCGGACCGGCAGGGCGTGTACACGACGTCGCTGCACCGCTACCGCGTGCGGCCGGTGGTGGAGCGGGGGCTGGAAACGCCGTGGTCGGTGGACTGGCTGCCGAGCGGGGAGATGCTGGTGACGGAGCGGCCGGGGCGGCTGCGGGTGTGGAAGAACGGGGAACTGAGCGCGCCGGTGGAGGGGTTGCCGGCGGTGTCGGCGCGGGGGCAGGGCGGGCTGATGGACGTGGCGGTGCACCCGAAGTTCGGAGAGAACGGGTGGGTGTACCTGGCGAGCACGGAGGCGTCGCCGGACGGCAAGCGGGAGATGACCAAGATCCTGCGCGGGAAGCTGGACGTGCGCAAGACGCCGGCGGTGTGGACGCAGGACAAGGTGATCTTCGAGGCCAGACCGGAGCACTACTCGGGGCCGGGCGTGCACTACGGGTGCAGGATCGTGTTCGACCCGAAGGACCCCGGGCTGATGTACTTCGGCATCGGCGAGCGCGGGCAGATGGACCACGCGCAGAACCTGGAGCGTCCGAACGGCAAGGTGTACCGGGTGCGCGACGACGGGAGCGTGCCGAAGGACAATCCGTTCGTGGGGCGCGGCGGTGGGACGTACGAGCAGGTGTGGAGCTTCGGGCACCGCAACCCGCAGGGGCTGGCGTTCGACCTGAACGGCGTGCTGTGGGACACCGAGCACGGGCCGCGGGGCGGGGACGAGCTGAACCAGATCGAGAAGGGCGCGAACTACGGGTGGCCGCTGGTGTCGTACGGGATCAACTACAGCGGCGCGCCGTTCCGGGCGCCGTGGAGCGAGGTGATGGGCGCCCGCGGGACGCCCAAGACGGGGGGCGCGGTGCGGATGCCGGCCTACCGGTGGCTGCCGTCGATCGGGGCGTGCGGGCTGGACGTGGCGCGCGGGCCGGCGTTTGCGAAGTGGAAGGGTGACCTGCTGGCGGGCGGGCTGTCGGGCGCGAATGTGGACCGGCTGCGCATCGCCGACGGGAAGCTGGTCGAGCGGGAGGAGATCTTCCACGGCCAGGGGCGCGTGCGCGACGTGGTGTGCGGCCCGGACGGGACGATCTACATCGTGCTGAACGGGCCGGACAAGGTGGTGCGGCTGGTGCCGGCGGATTGATCGCGGCGGGCACGGACGTCAGGCGGAACGGTCGGCACGGCGGGCCTTGAGGATCCGGTCGAGCTCGCCGACGAGCTCGGCGATGCGCTCGTCGGAGGCGTCGAGGGAGTCGCGGCGGGCGCGTTCGACCTCCTGGACCTCCTGGTAGTTGTTGATGACGGCGCCGACGATGAGGTTGATGAGCAGGAAGGTGCTGATGACGATCCACGACACGTGGTAGGCGGTGGCCTTCCAGGCGAAGGGCTTGTCGGCCATGGCGTAGCGCAGGTCGGTCCAGTTGTCGCCGGTGAGGACGCGGAAGAGGGTGAACAGGGCCTCGTGGAGCGAGGCGTACTCCTTGAGGTGGGCGCCGAACATGTGCACGCCGATGACGGCGTAGATGTAGAAGACGATGGCGGCCAGCAGGGTGATGTGCTTCATGGAGACGAGGCTGCGGCCCAGGACGGTGACGATGAGCCGCAGCTCGGGCACGGCCCGCACGAGCCGGAAGACGCGCAGCACTCGGACGACGCGGAGGATCGCGCTGAAGGCCCCGGCGTCGGGCAGGAACGACAAGGCGACGACGGCGACGTCGAAGATGTTCCAGCCGTCGCGGAAGAACGCGCCGATCGTGCCGGCGCGCGCGGCGGCGGTGATCTTGACAGCGAGCTCGGCGACGAAGAGCCAGAGGCAGGCGGTGAGCGCGGCGGAGATGGCCGGGGAGGGGCGGTAGGTCTCCCAGCCGAGCAGGACGGCGTTGAGGAGGATGACCAGGAGCACGCCGCCCTGGAAGGGGCGGCTGTCGACGAATCGTTGGAGCATGGCTGACCCCTCGCGTGCGGACGCGGTGATGGTAACCGCGTGGGAAGCCCAGGTGGCTCACTCGGAGGGGTTTTCGGCGGCGAGCTCGTCGAGGGCGTCGCCGGCGAGGCGGTAGCGGTGCGCGCCGGACTGGCGGACGGCGCCGAGTCGCTCGTAGAAGGCGATGGCGCGGGTGTTGCCCTCGACGACGCTCCAGTCGACGCCGGCGCAGCCGCGGGACTGGGCCAGCCGGGAGAGCCAGGCCATGAAGCGGCGGCCGAGGCCCTTGCCGCGCGCGGCGGAGGAGATGTAGAGGTCCTCGAGGTAGAGGCGGGTGTCGGCGGTGAAGGTGGAGGTGAGGGTGATGATCCAGGCGTAGCCGACGGGGTCGCCGGAGGCGGGGTCGGTGAGGATGTAGGCCTCGGCGTGGGGCCGCGGGCCGAAGAGCAGCGCGTGCAACCGCGGGACGGTGGCGGTGGCGGCTTCGGGGCGGCCCTCCCAGGCGGCCAGTTCGCGGATGTAGCCGAGCATGGCCGGCAGGTCGGCGGGCGTGGCTGGGCGGATGAACGCGCCGGTCATGCGGAGGGTCCGGTCGGCGGCGGGCTCAGTCGAGCGGGGCCAGGCGGATGTTGCGGAAGTGGATCTCGGCGCCCTCGCTCTGCAGGGCGATGAAGCCGGGGATGACCTCGCAGTTGTAGGCGAAGTTGACCTCCTCGCCGTTGACCTTGAGCATGACGTCGCCCTTGTTGACGATGATCTCGTACTCGTTCCACTCGCCGACGGGGCGTTCGGCGGCCCTGGACTTGCGGGTGTTGCGGCCCTTGGTGCGGGCGGGGTCGGTGGTCATGGTGAAGTTGTCGATGTTCCAGAAGTCGCCGGCGTTGCCGGAGTGGAGCTGGGCCTCGATGGACTTGGGCCAGACCTTGTCCGGTCCGGTGACGCGGAGCAGCACGCCGCTGTTGCCGGCCTGCTTCGTGACGGGGTTGAAGCGCCATTGCAGGCGGAGGACGTAGCTGGTGTGGGGCGTGGTGGTGCGGATGTAGCCGGCGGGGGAGCCGGAGCAGATGAGCACGCCGTTCTCGACGCGCCAGACCGAGGCCTGGTCCTTGCCCTGGGCGGCCAGGTCGGGCACGAAGGCCTGCCAGCCGGTGAGGTCCTTGCCGTTGAAGAGCGCGACCTCGCCGGGCAGGGGCGCGTCGAGGTCGCGGACCATGATGTTGCGGTAGGAGACTTCGTCGCCGTGGTCCTGCAGGGCGATGTGGCCGCGCGTCTGGACGCCGAAGCCCTCGTAGCCCTTGAACTTGCTGGCGGCGATCCTGGCGGTCCACTCGGGGGTGGGTCTGCCGGACTCGTCGAAGCAGAGGGACTCGACGACCTTGTGACCGTTGAGCCAGTGCTGCAGGACGCCGTTGCGCAGGCGGATGCGGGCGTCGTTCCACTGGCCGGCGGGCAGGAGCTTCTTGCTCTCGGCGGGGCCGAAGATGTCGTAGAGCGCGCCGGCGGAGTGCTGGTGGTCGGGCTTGAGGTTGTTGCCCTCGTCGTCGAGCACCTGGAATTCCGGGCCGGTCATCCAGGGGGCGTCGTGCTTCTCGGAGAGGCGGTAGATGATGCCGCTGTTGGCCTTGGGGGCGGTGCGGAACTGGCAGACGAACTCGAAGTCGCCGAACTGGTCGGTGGTGATGATGTCGCCGCCGCCGGCGCCGGCGGCGTGGGTCAGCACGCCGTCGGACCAGGTCCAGCCCTTGGCGGGCATGGAGCGCTGCTTGTAGCCGCGCCAGAGCGTGCCTGCGTCGGAGCCGCTGAGGGACCTCCAGCCCGCGGCCTTGAGGGCGGCGGCGCTGGTGGCGTCGACGGGCTGTGCGGAGGCGATGGCGCAGGACGCGGCGGCGGCGAGCAGTGCGGTGATCATGCCCGCAGTGTACCGAGAACCGACCGGCGCGGGCCGGGCCGGGCTACTTCGCGGGGACGATGCGGCAGATGCGGTCGTCGTTGGGGGCGGGGCGGCCGCGGCCGTCCTTGTTGCTGGTGGAGAAGTAGATGGCGCCGTCGGGTCCTGTGGCGACGGCGCGGATGCGGCCGAAGCCGGTGAGGATGCGTTCCTGGCCCTTGTAGGCGGAGGCGCCGTCGGGGGCGCTGGGGTCGAGGGTGATGCGGATGATGCTGGTGCCGCGGAGCGCGCCGACGAGGAAGGAACCCTTCCATTGGGGGAAGAGGTCGCCGGTGTAGAAGCGGCCGGAGCCGGGGGCGATGGCGGGGGACCATTCGAAGAGCGGGGTGACCATGCCGTCCTTGGACTGCATGTGATGGATGGCGGGCCAGCCGTAGTTCTTGCCCTTCTCGATGAAGTTGAGTTCGTCTCCGGCGGTGGTGAGTTCGCCGCTGGGGCCGTGCTCGGTCTCGAACATGCGGCCGGTGCCGGGCTGCCAGTCGATGCCCTGGGGGTTTCGGACGCCGTAGACCCAGACCTCGGGGCGGGCGCCGGGGGTGTTGACGAAGGGGTTGTCCTTGGGGGCCGAGCCGTCGTCGTTGACGCGGAAGATCTTGCCGCCGAGGTCGTCGAGCTTCTGGGCGCGGTCGCGCTGGAACATCTCGCCCATGGTGATGTAGAGCTTGCCGTCGGGGCCGAAGCGCAGGGCACAGCCGGCGTGGTTGGGGCCGGCGGGCATGCCCTTGAGGATGATGGTTTCGTCGGACAGGGCGTTGGCCTTGGCGTCGTATTTGAGGCGGACGACGCGGACGTCGTTGTCGGTCTTGTGTCCGTAGGAGATGTAGACGTAACCGTTGGACTTGAAGTCGGGGTGCAGTTCGAGGCCCATGAGGCCGACCTCGGCGCCGATGCGGTGCTTGAGGTCCTTGACCTCGTAGACGGTGGAGAGTTCGCCGTTGCGGAGGACCTTGACCTTGCCGGATCGCTCGGTGAACCAGAGCGCGCCGGTGTGGTCCCAGGTGATGGTCCAGGGGATGTCGGCCTTCTCGACGACGGTCTCGACGCGGTACTTCACATCGCCGACGGTCATGACGTCGGAGGGGCCGGCCGGGGCGGGGGCCGACGGGGCCTTGGGCTGGCCGGCGGCGGGCGCGGTGGGGGCGGGCTGCGCGGCGAGCGCGAGAACGAGGGACAGCGGGAGGAGCGTGCTCATGGCAGAAGGGTACCGTGGCGGGGTGCGAACCGGGGGCGCCGGACGGCCTTGGATTCGCGGAGGGCTGAACGGGGGATTCGCCCCCTATCCTCGGCCCATGCGGCACCTGACGCTGCTGACCACCGGCGGCACCATCGAGAAGGTCTACGACGAACGCACGGGGGCGCTGGAGAACCGCGGCACGATGATCCGCGAGATGCTGGACCAGTTGCGCCTGGAGGAGACCCGGGTGCACACGGTGGAGCTGATGAGCAAGGACAGCCTGGTGATGACCGACGACGATCGGGCGGCTGTCGTCGCGGCGGTGCGGCGCGCGCTGGCGGGGAGCGAAGGGCCGTGCGACGGTGTGGTGATCCTGCACGGGACGGACACACTGTGCCAGACGGGCGAGCGGCTGGCGCGGGACCTGGCGGCCGACGGCGGGCCGCGGGCGGCGGTGGTGCTGACGGGGGCGATGCGGCCGTACGAGATGAAGCGGAGCGATGCGCTGCAGAACCTGACCGAGGCGCTGTTCGCGGCGGGCGGGGCGGTGGGGCCCGGGGTGTACGTGGCGGCGCACGGGCGGGCGCTGCGGTTCCCGGGGGTGGTGAAGGACCGGGATCGCGGGACGTTCGTGCGGGCTGCTCGATGAAGCCGGAAAAAGAACAGGCCCCGGGATGAACCGGGGCCCGTGGGTCGTTCGAACGGCGGGGGCGAACTCAGCCCTTGATGGCGGTGACCTTGACGCGGGTGTAGGACTGGCGGTGGCCGGTCTTCTTCTTGAAGCCCTTGCGGCGGCGGAACTTGTGGATGAAGATCTTGTCGCCCTGGACGAGCGGGTCGATCACTTCGACGGTGACCGAAGCGCCGGCGACGAAGGGCAGGCCGATCTTGGCGGCGGTCTTGCCGTCGCCGGGGCCGACGGCCAGGACCTTGTCGAACGTGAAGGACTTGCCCTTGGCGGCCTTGCCCTCGTCGAGCAGGTCGGCCAGGAAGATCTCGTCCTTGGCGACCTTGCGCTGGGCGCCGCCCTCTTGGATGACTGCGTACATCGGGACCTCACTTGTCCGCGCTCGCCGGGGGGCCGGAAGGCCCGGCTTGGATGGGCCGGTGTCGCCGCGGGGTCGGGATGGTAGCGGCGGTTGTGGAGGCGGACCAGCGGGGGGTGCGACGGGGCCGGGAACCGGGGGGAACGGGGTCGGAAAGTGGGAGAATTCCGGGGGTTGGGGCGTCGGGCGCGCTAGGCTCAGCGCATGCCAACGCCCGATCTTGGCCCACCGATGGTTGATCCGACTGCGCAGGTGACGGGGGAGGTGGAGATCGGCGCCGGGTGCGAGATCGGGCCGGGGTGTCAGATTTCCGGGCGGGTGCGGCTGGGAGAGGGTGTGCGGATCATCGGGCCGGCGTGGATCAGCGGACGGACGGGGCCAGTGGAGATCGGCGCGGGGACGGTGGTGTACCCGTACGCGTGCGTTGGGGCGCCGGGGCAGGACGCGAAGTTCAAGGCGGGTGATCCGTCGGCGGGCGTGCGGATCGGCGCGGGGTGCACGCTGCGCGAGCACGTGACGGTGCACGCGGCGACGAAGGCCGAGGCGCCGACGGTGGTGGGCGACGGGGTGTTCATGATGGCGTGCGCGCACGTGGGGCACGATGCGCACGTGGGCAACCGGGTGGTGATGGTGAACAACTCGTGCGTGGGCGGGCACGGGCGCGTGGGCGACCAGGCGACGATGGGCGGCGGCGCGCTGCTGCACCAGTTCACGCGGATCGGGCGGATGAGCTTCCTGGGGGGCGGGACGCGGCAGACGACGGACGTGCCGCCGTTCTGCATGGCGGTGGAGCGGAACCAGCTGACGGGGATCAACGTGATCGGGCTGCGGCGCGGGGGCTATGCGCGGGACGAGATCACGGCGGTGCGCCGGGCTTTCCGCACGGCGCTGCGGCCGTCGCTGGGGCGCGAGGAGATGCTGGCGCGGCTGGGGGAGCAGGCGCTGAGCAGCGCGCTGGTGGCGGAGATGGCAACGTTCGTCGCGGAGGCCAAGCGGCCGATCTGCGCCGGCTCGGGCAAGCCGCCGCGCCAGATGCTGGCGTGGCTGCGCTGGCTGACGGGCGGGGGCACGGCGGCGGAGCTGGTGGAAGAGACGGCGGACTGAGGGGCGTGCGCCGGGATCAGGCGCCCGCGCCGGCGGCCTCGCGGTCGCGGGACTGGCGTTCGGCGCGCTTGCGCATGGCCTCGTCGAGGATGCGCTTGCGGAGCCGGACGGACTTGGGGGTGATCTCGACGAGCTCGTCGTCCTCGATGTACTCGAGCGCGGCCTCGAGGCTGAGCTTGCGCGCGGCCTTGAGGACGACGGTCTGCTCCTTGCTGGCGACGCGGAAGTTGGTGAGCTGCTTGGCGCGGGTGATGTTGACGGGCAGGTCGTTGTCGCGGTTGTGCTCGCCGATGATTTGGCCGGCGTAGACCTTGTCCTGCGGGACGACGAAGAGCACGCCGCGCTCGGCGAGGCCCTCGCAGGCGTAGGTGGTGACGTCGCCGCCGTCGATGGCGATGAGGACGCCCTGGGAGCGGTGAACGGTCTCGCCGTGGGCGGGGGCGTACTTGAGGAAGGAGTGGTGCATGACGCCCTCGCCCTGGGTGGCGGTGAGGACCTTGCTGCGCAGGCCGATGATGCCGCGGGAGGGGATCTCGAACTGCAGGTGGGTGAGGGTGTCGGAGCGGGTGTCCATGTTGCGGAGTTCGCCGCGGCGGGAGCCGACGAGCTCCATGACGGGGCCGACGGCGGAGGGGGGCACGTCGATGACCAGGAGCTCGACGGGCTCGTGGACGACGCCGTCGACGACCTTGGTGATGACCTCGGGCTTGCCGACGGCGAGTTCGAAGCCTTCGCGGCGCATGGTTTCGAGGAGGATGCCCAGGTGGAGCAGGCCTCGTCCGGAGACGGCGAACTCGTCGCCGTTGCGGCCGGCGTCGATGCGCATGGCGACGTTGGTCTGGCACTCGCGTTCGAGGCGGTCGCGGATCTGGCGGCTGGTGACGAGGGAGCCCTCGGTGCCGCCGAAGGGCGAGTCGTTGACGCGGAAGACCATGGTGATGGTGGGCTCGTCGACGGTGACGGGCGGCAGGGCGTTGGGCGCCGCGGGGTCGGCGATGGTGTCGCCGATGTCGACGGACTCGAGGCCGACGACGGCGCAGAGGTCGCCGGCGTGGACCTCGTCGGTCTCGGCGCGGCCGAGACCGTGGAAGCGGTAGAGCTTGCCGACGCGGCTGTTGACCCTGGAACCATCGCGCTTGATGCTGGTGACGGTCTGGCCGGGGCGGATGACGCCGGAGTAGACGCGGCCGATGCCGATGCGGCCGACGTAGTCGGAGTAGTCGAGGGTGGTGACGAGCATCTGCAGTGGCGCGGTGGGGTCGTCCTTGGGCGCGGGGACGTGCCGGACGATGGCCTCGAAGAGCGGGCGGAGGTCCTTGGAGTCCTTGGCGTTGGCGGTGGCCAGGTCGGTGGAGGCCCAGCCCTCGCGGGCGGAGGCGAAGACCACCGGGAAGTCCATGGCGTGCTCCTCGGCGCCGATCTCGACGAGCAGGTCGAAGACCTCGTGGTGGACCTCGTTGGGGCGGGCGCCCGGGCGGTCGCACTTGTTGATGACGACGATGGGCTTGAGGCCCTGGGCCAGGGCCTTGGTGAGCACGAAGCGGGTCTGGGGCATGGGGCCGTCGAAGGCGTCGACGAGCAGGAGGCAGCCGTCGGCCATGCGCAGGACGCGTTCGACCTCGCCGCCGAAGTCGGCGTGGCCGGGGGTGTCGATGATGTTGATGAGGGTGGGGCTGGACTGGCCCTGGGGCGTGTACCAGACGGCACAGTTCTTGGAGAAGATGGTGATGCCGCGCACAACACCGAACTTTACCTCACGAACGTATTCGGGATCGGGCGGCCGGTGGCGGCACCGAACGGGATGATCTGTGTGCTCGAGGCCGAGCCGAGCATGAACCACGTCGCCGATGTGACGGCCTGAACACCGCAGCATCGCTCGCGGCCTATCTACGCCCGCCGATTTAATATTACATGGGCCCATTGCAGATCATGAAAATCGCTGCAGATCGCGCAGATCGGCAATTGATCTGGCTGCGACATGGTCCAAGATCGAGGTGTGAGAGTTGAACGGAAAATTTGGCGGATGAAATACGCCTCGATTGCACGTGTTTCAGCCGCAAAGTATGTTTCATGGAAACACACGTACTCCGCGGTGAAACGAAACAAGCAAAACACCGACGCTGCTATCGTTGGTAATAGATCAACAGCGGGCCGTCCATACTTTTATCGACCGATTCACTTCATTGTAGTCGCCGC
>JAEUIX010000037.1 GCA_016794945.1 Phycisphaerae bacterium | reverse complement strand
GCGTGCTGGGCGATGGCCGACAGCACCCGCACCACGGGCACGCGGTGCCGCTCGTCGCCGCGCGCCGCCGGCGGGTTGCGCAGGCGGTCGAACAGGTCGGCCACGGCGATGATGCGGGCGAAGACGTGGATGCGGTTGCCGCGAAGCGTCTGTCCTGCGGGCGGAAGTCCCGGGAATCCCCTGCCGTCGTAGCGCTGGTGGTGCTGGAGCACGGCCGTGGAGGCGGTGGGCTCGACCTTTCCCCGGATCATCTCGTAGCCGCTGCGCACGTGGCGCTGCCACTCGGGGTCGGAGTCGTCGCCGGTAGCGAGCCAGCGGTCGTACACGCCGGGCGGCAGACGCAGGACGCCGATGTCGGCCAGCAGGGCGCCGATGCCGAGGTTCTCGACGTTGCGCGCGTGCGCCGCGGGGAGCTTGTGGCGCTGGTCGATGAGGTACATCTCGAGCTTGAGCCCCATCAGCAGGCTCACGAAGCAGAGGTTGGCGCAGTGCATCACGAACGGTGCTTCGGCGCCGACGAGGTCCTGCACCAGCACGGCCGCCTCCGGGTTGGCCGAGAGTCGCGCCACCAGCGCGCGGATGCTGGCGGCGTAACGGGCGAAGTCCACGTCGGCGTGCAGCCCGTCGGGCGCGCGGTCCAGCGCCCGGCCCATCATGGCCGTGAGATTCGCCTGCTCGTACACCACCTGCGGGTCGGTGTACTTCATCACCGAGGCGAGCGCCGGGTAGCGGATCCACACCTGGGGGACGCGCAGCTCGTTGAGCTTCTCGAGACTCGCTTCGTCCAGCACGAACCCCGGGCGCAGCAGGATGTGCGACGGGAGCGTCGGGTGGTACACCGGCATGCCCAGCGTCATGCCCGGCCTGGCGTTGGTCAGCGACACGCGCAGCATCGGTGCACGTCTGATCGGCCCCGCCGGTGACGAACCTTGTGGCCAGCAGCGGCTGGGCGCTCTCGCCCGCCCGTTCGCGCCGTTCGGTCAAACGCGGCACGTCCGATAGTCGATGCGGCGCACTGGGGCGACCCGACCGGCGCGGTCACCGACCGAGCGTGAACGTCTCCGGGGCGTGCGGGATCAACAGCACCACCCCGCGCTGCGCCCTGCCGCCGGGTCCGGTGTAGGTCAGCATCGCCCGCCCCAACGTGGGCACCGGATCCGATGGAGGCCCCGCCGGCGCGGCACCCGGACCCCGCGAGCCGACCGACGGCCCCGTGGCGGCCGATTCGCCGGCGGCGTCCCGCCGCTTGACCACGCCCACGCCCTCAGCACCCGCCTCTGACGGACCGGCGCCCTCGGACCTCGGGGGCGCATCGGACCGGAGCGGTTCGCCAACGATCAGGATCGCGGTATCCGACGGCAGTTCCGCGCTCCATTGCAGGCGCGACAGCACCAGGCCCCGGTCCAGCTCCGACCGGCGGCCCGGCTCCAGGAGCCGCAGGTCGGCCGGTACGCGCCCCGGGGCATCGAGCACCTGGGGAACAACCTCCAGGTGCACCGCCGCCGACGGCGGCCCGGACGTCGGGCCTTCGGCCGGGAGAACGGGCACCGTCCAGCACCGCACCAGCAGCCGAACCGGCTCGGGTCCGATCGTCATCCGCGAATCGTGCAGCGCGATCGTCCGGGTCGCTTCGGCCCTCGGCCCTCGCACCGCCTCGGTCCACAACGGCCCCTGCGGCACCCACAGCCGCGTGACGCTGAGCACCGGGCGAGCCCCCTGCACCTTGGGCGCCGGCGCCATCGCCAGCACCGCGCCGAGCCGCTCCACCTGCGAAAGCGGCACCGCGATGAGCCGCAGCCCGCTGGCGGCCCATGTCGCCCTGACGTCCGCGTCGATCGGCGGCGCTGCGGCTTCAAGCCGCGCCAATTCCCCCTCGGCGATCGACTCATCCATCACCGGCCAGAACCGAACTTCGACGCCGTTCTGTCCGCCGCGCACCGGCGCCGCCGTCGCCGGGCTGACGCCGAGTGCGGGGCCGCCGGGCGTCGGCGATGCCGGCTCGTCCGTCGCGCAGCCCGCCAGCAGCGCGCACGCCGCCACCACCCCCGCCAGCCCGCGCCGCACTCGACCCAGTCGCTTCACGCTCCCGATTCTATTGGACCCCGCCGATTCGGGGCGTGCGGCCGAAGGGCGTCGACGCATTCGGCGCTTGCCGGTTCAACCGCGGGCGCGCCGACCGCGTACAGATCGGCGACATCCGCACGCCCGTGCCAACGGAAGACCCGACGTGATACCGCAAGCGATGGTCATGATCGCGGCTCTGGTGCGTTCCGAGCCTCCCGAGGCGGCGGTGGGGCATCCTCGCCCGTCCGCCGCGATCCGCTTCAGCCTGCCCCCGGATGTGCCCGTCGTCCTGGGCGCCGGCGCTGGCGCCACCCGCGGGGGCACACCGCTGATCTCGCTGCCCGCCACAACGCCCGAACGACCGCCCGACCGCCCCGCGGTGAGCAGCATCCCGCCGTACACGCTACCGGGGCGCTGGATCGATGAGCCGCTGCCGCCGGGCGTCATCGCCCGCAGCCGCGCGGTCGTCCGCGCCGGGGACCGGCGGTACTCCTTCACCTTCCTGCACGCGCCGTGGCGGCAGTTCCAGCCGGCGCGGCCGCCCGAACAGGCTCCTTGAACGGCGATCGTCGGCTCAGGCCTCGCAGTCGTTGATCGCGTCGATCAGCTTCCGGATGGTACCGAAATCTCGCCGTGTGTGCGTGAACACAAGCCTTGGCAGTTCGAGGTTGTCGTCCTCGACCTCCAGCGGGCCGCGCTGCACCATCTTGCCTTCCTTCACCAGCCGGGCGAACTCGGTGTTGAGCCGCTCGACGTCCGGGGCGCGCAGCGGCTTCTTCAGTCGGATGACGAAGTCGTCCTTGACGTAGCGCGAGGAGTGGTAGATGCGGTAGAAGTGCAGGATGTGGTCCGCCGCCTCCCTGGGGGTGTGGCAGATCCGGTAGAGCCCGACGTCGTCCGGGCTGATGAGCTTGCGCGCAAGCAGGCCCTCGCGCACGAACCGGTCCCACTGCTCCCAGTAGTTCTGGCCCTGGCCCTCGCAGCAGACGATCGGAACCATCGACGCCTTGCCGGTCTGCACCAGCGTGAGCGCCTCGTAGGCCTCGTCCATGGTGCCGAAACCGCCCGGGAAGAGCGCGACCGCCTCGGCCTGCGAGATGAACATCAGCTTGCGCGTGAAGAAGTAGCGGAAGTGGATCAGCTTGCTGTCGCCTGCGATGACCTCGTTGGCGGTGGTCTCGAACGGCAGCCGGATCGCCACACCGAACGACTTCTCCCGCCCGGGGCCGACGTGGCCCGCTTCCATGATGCCCCCGCCCGCCCCGGTGATCACCATCCACCCCGCCTCTGCCATGAGCCGCGAGAACTCGACCGTCGCCGCGAAGTCCGGGTGGGCCTTGGGGGTCCGCGCCGAGCCGAAGATGGTGACCTTGTGCGGGTCGGGGTACTGACCGAAGACGCGGAACGCGTAGCGCAGTTCCTTGAGCGCCGCGGCCATCAGCTTGAGTTCCCCGGTGTCTCGCCGGTCGGGCACTAGTTTCAGCGCGTTGGTCAGCAGGTCCTTGATGAGCCGGCCCTCGAAGTTGGCCGGGTTGCCGCCGACGTCGGCGATCAGGGCGTCCAGCCTGGCCGACACTTCCGGCGCATCGGCACGCACCGCGGCCCTTGCCTCGGGAACGGGCACGGGCGCGGCGGCTTCCGCGTTGGAAATAGGGTCGAGCTCCTGCCTGTGCGGGTTGGTCATGCGTTCTCCAGGGTCCGGGCCGCCCGCCGGGGCGTGCGGTCGTCGCAGGCCAAGATCATTGACCGGCCGGCCGGTTGGCGTCGGTCGCGCCCGCTCGGGGGTCAGGGATTGGACGGCACCACGGCCTGTCGCACCGGCTCGGGCCGTGGCCCTTCCGGGCGGGTCGCCGGGCTTGACCGGTCGGGTACCAGCCCGAGCATCCGGCCGATCAGGCGGCGTGTGCCCGACAGCTGCTCGACGCTGAACCGGGGGTCGCGCAGGGTGCCCGAAACCACGGTGGTGATCAGCTCGTTGCGGAGCGCTTCGTAGACGTCCGACAGCAGCGGCAGTCTCGCCCGACCGGCCGAATTGAACCTCAGGTCCAGGCCGAACTCCGGCAGAAGAACCTCTCCGTCGCCGACGATCGCCAGCGACCGGGAGAGCACCTGCAGCTCGTCGAAGACCACCCGGTTTCCCCGCACCCAGAAGACCGCCTGGGCGAAGTCCAGCCGCTCGCCGAGCGGCAGCTGCAGGTTGCTCAGCTCCACCAGCGGAACGATGCCGGGGATGTTCAGGACCACGCCCCCGGCGATGCGCACCGATCCGCGGCCCAGGCGCAGCTCGGACTGGCCCATCGCGCCGGACAGCGCGATGGTCGCATCCACGAATCCGCGCGACGCGTCGCCCGGGGGATCGTCGGCGTCGATGATCGGCGGAGCGCCGCCGGGCGGGTTGACCGCGGCCGACACGCCGCCGGCATCGGCGTTCTGGCCGGCGCGGCGCCGCAGGTCGGCCAGGATGTCCGCGAACCGGACGCCCGCCACGTCGACCACCGCCGTGTACAACGCCGGCGCCCCGTCGCGCTCCACGACCGAGGCGCGGCCGCTGATCCGCCCGCCGTGGCACGCGCCCGACATCGACCGCAGTTCGATCACGCCGGGCTCCGCTCCCGACGCCAGCAGCGCCGAAGCCGCCGTGACGCGCACGCCTTCGACCCGCATCGATTCCCCGAAGAGCGACAGTTCCAGCTTGGTCGGGGATTCGAAGTCCTTGTCCGCGCGCACGCCGACCACGCCGTTGCACTCACCGATCGCCAGCCCCGCGTCGACGGAAAGGCCCACGAAGTCCAGCGCGGCGTCGACCCCCACCCGGACGCGTCCGGCGTCATCACCGGCCAGCCGCAGCGCCGCGTCGCTGGTCCACACCGCCCCGGCGACGGTCACCTTGGCACCCTCCAGCGAGGTGCGCACCGAGTCGGGCAGGAGCGCCAGCAGGTCCGGCGGCAGTCCGTCGGCGTCGAGCGTAAAGCGCGAGTCGAGCGACCACGTGCGTGCCGACCCGGCGGCGGGCTCGGGCCCGATCCCCCAAGTGCCGTCGATCATGGCCGCCCAATCGTCCGCCTTGAAGGCCAGGCGTTCGACGGTGCCGGCCGAGTCGTCCAGGGTCACGCGGCCGCGCATCTGCGATACCCGCAGGGGCACACCCTTCATGACCACCTCGGCCCACGCCGGCTCGACGGCGACCCTGACCTTCCAGTCCTCCGGGCCGGCGCCGCCGATCCTGGGCACCAGTTCCACGGAGGCGTCGAACTGACCGCGCAGACGCGCGGCCTCCAAGTCGCCGGCGAGCGACTCGGCGCCCAGCAGCCCGATGATGGACCGCGCCAGGCCGGAGTGGATCCGCGCCTGATTGACCCTCGCCCGTACCTGCCTGAGCACGGCCAGGCGCGTCGGCTGGTTGCCCCCGGCGTCGCCCAGCCGAACCCGACCGTCCAGCTCGAACGCGCACGGCGCTTCGTCGCCCATCGTCACGGCGCCGCGGCAATCCTCGAATGCGAGCTCGGCCCCGGCCATCGAACCGCCCGACAGCTTGGACACCCTGAGGCGCGCCTCGCCCGCATCCAGTGCTGCGTGCAAACGCCCGCCGAGCGCATCCAGTCCCAGGTCGCGTGCCCGCGACAGGCGAACGTCGAGCGACATCTCCGCTCCCGCCGGCGCCGTCAGGATGACCTCGCCGTCGATCCGCCCCGAAGGGCTGTACACCGACCGGACCTCCTCGAGCGACGCCGCGGCACCCGGGGCGACCGCGTGCAGCACGTCCTCCAGCGCCAGCGTCAGGTCGTAGTCCCGCGCCGCGAGGTTCGCCTCGAACCCGCCGGCGCGCCCCGGACCGCCGAAGTCGTAGGCCCCGCGGATCGAGAACTGGCCCGCGTCCGCCAGCGCAGCAAGGCCCGCCAAGCCCATGTCCGAGGGCATGATCAGCCCTTCGAGCGACTCGACCCGGACCGCTTCGTCGCTCACGCTCAGCCGGCCGTGGATGTTGGTGGCCATCAACGGAAGACCGGCGTGCACGTGGCGCGGCAGCGCGGTCATCCCCTTGAGGTCCACGCCGATGGAGAACCGCGTCGCGCCCTGCGCATCGGTGCTGAGGGATGCCGCGCAGTTGACCGGCCCCTCCAGCCCCAGCGTCCGCAGCACTTCCTTGGCGCTGAATGCGTCCTTGGCCCGCGGGCGCGGCGGCCCCATCTCCAGGCGGGCCCCCAGGTCGAGGCGTCCCTCGGGCACGGCGAAGATCACCAGATCGTCGATGGGCAGGTTCTCGGCCTCGACCTTGATCTCGGTGCTGAAGCGGATGGAAGTGTCGTCGGTCGTCGGCGCGTGGAACTGTGCCAGGCCGTCGACGCGCGCCGAGCCGCCGTTGAGCCCGGTGAACTGGTCGCCCCGCAGCGTGGCGCGGTCGTCCTCGATGCGCAGCCGCAGGTTCTCGGCCACGATCGGGTAGGGGAACACCTGCGGCAAGAGGCCCGCCCGGCGGAAATCGACGTCGACCGTCGTGTGCGTGGGCCGGTCCGGCCCCTGGGCCCGCGCGACCTTGACGGCCACGGTGCGGATCTCGCCGCCAACCTCGAACGTCGGGCGTGCCAGCCGCCGGTTCATTTCCTCGATGCTCAATCCCGCGTCTGCGGGGTCGAGCCGGTCTTCGGAGATGCCCGCCTTGATTTGCGCCAGTCTCGTCGTGAGCCGGCGACGCTGCGCCGGGCTGATCACCAGGCCCTGTGCCAGCAGTTCCTCGTACTTGCTCTGGCTGAACAGCGCGTAGTGGATACCCGCGGCACGCGAACGATCGATGGCGCCGCGAACGGTGTCGTCGATCGGCACGTCGACGACGGTGACCGAAAGATCGCACGCCGCGGTGTCGTCCGGCGGGGCGAACCGCCCCTCGGCGAACATCTTCGCCCCGGACCTAGCCACGCCCGTCGCGCTCACCAGTCGCACCTGCCGCTCGTCGAACGTGAGGATCGCGTGCACCTGCCCGAACTCGTACGGGAACACCGCGTACGCGATCCTGTCGACGTCGAACGTGAGCGTGCCGGCGATCGTCGCCTCGGCCGGCGGCTGGCCCTCGGCTCGCGCGGCCCGGCGGATGGTGATGCCGGCCGACATCGTTCCCTGCGGCCATCCCAGCCGCTCCAGGTTGTCCTTCACCACGCCGGGGAGGAACCGCAGGATCCGCGGCGAGAAGTCCAGCGTCGCGTTGCGGCTCGTCAGCGTCGCCGAATAGGCCGCATCCAGCCCCAGCCCCTCTGTCCGCAAGAATACCTGGCAGGGCTGCGCCTCGAACGTGCCGCGCAGGTCGGCCTCGATCCCCGCCGGGGTGAACCGCAGCGTCCCGGCCACGTCGTCCATTCTCGGCCGATAGTCGCCCATCACCTCGGCCTGGCCGGCGACGATGGGAGGCCGCATGGCCACGTCCTTGAGGTCCAGCGTCACGGCGATCTTGGAGCCGCTGAACTGGAAGCGGGTGCGCGCGATCTGTCCGCGCATCTCAAGACCCTTCCACACCTCGCGGTACTGCGTCGGGATCCGCTCGGCGGTCCACTTGGCCAGTTCGATGCCCGACAGCGACAGGTCGCCCGCCCCCGAACGAGCGTCCAACGTCCCGTCCAGGACGACCGCGCCCTCCTGCAGCGGCGCCTCCGGCGCGGGCGACGCCCCGGTCCCCCCGCCCACGCCCCCCACTCCCCCCACGGCCGCCACACTGTCGCCGCCGGTCTGCACCAGCCGCAGCCGATAGGCGGCGCCGGCCGCGTCCCGCGGGGCCACGAACCCGCGCACTCCCAGCGACATCAGTGCACGGAAGTCCCCGCCGTTGTGCTCTCCGAATTCGACGGTTCCGTCTTCCACATCGATCCGCGGCAGCCGCGCCGAGCCCCCCGACCCCGGCGGCAGCCGGATGCTGGCGACGTTCAACGCCCCGTCGGTCTGCGATTGCGAGAACCGGAAGATCGGCCCCTGCACGCGCGCGTGCGTGGGCGATACTTCCAGCGCCGCCAGACGGGACAGGTCCAGATCCACTTCCACCCGGCGCGCCGCGACGAAACGGCCCGGCGCACCATCCAGACCCGGCGCCCGCAGCGTCATGCCCGACACCACCCGCCGCCCGTCCAGTTTCAACGACACCCAGTCGGCGTCAAACTCCAGGCCCAGATTTGCGCGAACGTACGCCCGGAGCACCGCCGCGGGCAACGGCCCCTGCGTCAACACCGCCAGCATCACCGGGATCAGCACCAGGACCAACACCACCCCGCGCAACCACCACCGCCAGCGACGGCGCGGGCGCGCACCCGCGCCGCCCGCCTTGGCCAGCGCGGCCAACGCCTTGGCGGCCGCGTCGGCCTGCGGATCCGGGCTCGAGTTGGTGGGGGTCGTCGGCTCCATCCGACCGGCGTGCAGCGGGCGCTCCAAAGGGCGGCGTCGGTCCTGATGCTAGCGGCCGACAGGCCGACGCCCCTCTACTCCTAGCACATGCCGAACGCCCGGCTGCACCGGGATGTCCTCATCGCCGAAGCAGCACAAGGAGCACCATCGCAGTTCCCGCGACCAGCCCCAGCCGAACCACCCGCCACAGGTACACGTGCGCTCGTCCCGGCTCCGGGCGCGGCCGGTTGAGCACCGTGTTGGCCGCGCCGCACTCGGGGCACACGAACAGGCCGTTGCGCATCTCGACGCCGCTGGCGTGGTAGCCGCACCGTTCGCACACCGCGTTGCGCAGCCGCAAGGTGGCCGGGGCGGCGGATTGGCCTTCACCACGCGGCGTGCTCACGGGGATCCCGCCAGCCAGGAGGGCAGTTCGCGCACCTTTCCGTGGGCGTCGACGCACGCCAGGGTGCTCGAAGCGCTCACGGCCACACGCCCCGGCGCGCCGGTAGCCTCGTCGATCCGCACCACTTCGTAGGCGTGCTCGATCTTCACGCGGGTGGCCCGGACCACGGTCGTGCGCACCTCCAGCAGATCGTCGTACCTGGCCGGCGCGTGGTAACGACAATCCAGGCGCGTGATGACCAGGAAGACGCCGGCAGCTTCCATCTGCGCATAGGTCACTCCCGCGGCCCGGAGCAACTCCGTCCGGCCCATCTCGAGCCAGGGCACATACGCCGCGTGGTGCGCCACGTTCATGGGGTCGCACTCGCAGTATCGGACGCGGATGCGCACGGCGCCGGAGGTCGGCACGGCCGACGTGGGCGCCGGGAGGGTGTCGGTCGCGTTTCGTCCGCCGCTGCGCATGCGCCGGAGAGTCTAGAGTCCCGCCCATGTCGGCGAAACCCGCCAGCCAGGAGCACGCCGCGACCCCCGGGATCCCGGACGCGACCCCGGCGGGGCGTCCCGAGGTGGTGGTGCGTCGGCTGCGACCGACCGACAGCATCCCCGAATTGACCGAACTGCTGCACCGCGCGTACGCCAAGCAGACAGCCATGGGCCTGCACGCGCTGGCGAGCCATCAGAGCCCCGAGGTCACCCGCAGCCGCGTGAGCAAGGGCGAGTGCTTCGTGGCCGTGGCCTCCGAGCGAGCCCCCGAGGGTGTGCGGGAGCGGCTGGTGGGCACGATCATGTTCCAGGAGCCGGCCTGGGGCAAAGGGCCGCGCTGGTTCCAGAGGCCGGACGTCTGCAACTTCTCGCAGTTCGCCGTCGAGCCCTCGATGCAGGGCTCGGGCATCGGCTTGCTGCTCCTGGAGGCGGTGGAACGCCGGGCGGCGGAGCTGGGCTTCCGCGAACTGGCCCTGAGCACCGCCGAGCCCGACGCGAACCTGGTGCGTTTCTACCGCAACCGCGGGTTCCGCGACGTCGAGCACTACGACTGGGGTGTGACGAACTACACCAGCCTGATCATGAGCAAGGCGCTTCCACACGGCGCGGGTACGAATCCCGACGTCGCCCGCTGATCCGCCTCACTCCTCCGCCGACAGCGTCAGCACCGTGATGTCGTCGCTCTGCGGCCGGCCCCCGAGGGCCGCGGCCACACGCCGGCGGAGCGCCTCGATCAGCGCCGCTCCGCCCTCGGGCGCTTCACGCACCGCTCCGGCCAGGAAGGCCGAATCGCCCTGCCGCTCGCCCACGGCCTCGGGCAACCCGTCGGTGTACACCAACAGCCGGAAGCCCCGGGGCAGCGTGGTCCGGTGCACCGCCCAGCTGCCGCGCGGGAATGCCGAAGAGAGGATCGGGTCGGCCGATTCGATCGGGCGCGCCGGCTCTTCGGCCCCCCACAGCAATGCCGGCGGGTGCCCGGCGCCGACGTACTCCAGCACGCCGGCCCCCGCGTCGAGCCGTCCGATGAACGCGGTGACGAACCGGTCGTCGCCGAACGGACCGACCGATTCGGCCAGTCGGTCGGCCACCCTCCGCGGGTCGAACCCCTCGCCCGCCGACGCGTGGAACGCCGACTTCACCACCGCCGTGAGCAGCGCGGCGCTGGCCCCGTGCCCGCGCACGTCCGCAACCACGAAGGCCACGCGCCCGTCGTGCGTCAGCGCGGCGTCGTAGAGATCGCCACCGAGTTCGCTGCACGCATCGCAGCGCGCCTCGACCCGCACCGGCCCCAGCCGCGCTTCGCTCGGGCCCAGCATCGCACGCTGAAACACCCGCGCCTCGGCCAGCTCCTGCTCCAGCCGGCGCGTGTGGGCGCGCTCGGCCTGACGCAGCGCCCGCAGCTCCAGGCAGCGCGACACCAGCGCCGCCAGCACCCGCCGGTCGAACGGCTTCTGGATGAAGTAGAACGCCTGCCCCCGGATGGCCCGCACCAAATGTTCGTCGGGGTCCGTGTGCGAGCCGGTCATGAAGATCACGTCCAGGTCCGGGCAGGCCCGGCGCAGGGCGCTCACCAGCTCGAACCCGTCCATCTCGGGCATGCGGATGTCGCACACGACCAGGTCCGGCGGCCGCTCGGCCGCCATGGTCAAGGCCCGGCTGGGCAGGCCCGCGGTCACCACCTCGTGCTCGTCCGCCAGAATGCGCTCGGCGGCGCGGAGCATCCCCGGCTCGTCGTCCACGATCAGGATCCGAGCCCTGCCGCCTGTGCGCTGCATCTACGTCCCCTCCGCCGGCGCCGCCGGCAGGTGCACCACCACACGCGCCCCCGGGCGAACCTCGCCCGCGAAGGCGGGGCTCTGCACCTCCACCCGGCCCTGGCCCTGCCACACGATCGAACGCACAATCGCCAGCCCCAGGCCGGTGCCGGTCGCCTTGGTCGTGAAGAACGGCTCCAGGACCAGCGGCAGGTGCTCCGGTGCGATGCCCGTGCCGCGGTCCTCGACCGCCAGCCGCACCATCGCCCCGGAAGATTCCAGCGTTGCGCTGATGCGCAGGTCCATCCCTCCGCCGGCCGCGGCCATCGCGTCGCGTGCGTTGGCGATGAGGTTGAGCAGCACCTGCTCGAGCTGCGACTGGGCCAGGGGCACCTCGGGCAGGTCGGGCTCGATCTGGCGCACGACGGCGATGCCGTGCCGCTGCAGCCCCTCGCCGAGGATGGCCAGCGCGCTGTCGAGCGCCGGCTCGAGGCGCGTGCGCCGGCCGGGACCCGCGGCATCGGCCGCCGACCGCCGGGCGAAGTGCAGCATGCCGCCGAAGATGCGCGAGCACGCCGACATGGCCCGCTCGACGTGCGCCAGGTCGGCCCGGAGCGTGGCGTGATCGGCGCGTCCGGAGTCCAGGTCCGCCCGCATCTGCTGCACCAGCGGGATGACCGATCCCAGCGCGTTGTTGATGTCGTGCGACACGCCCCGGGCCAGGTCCGCCATGGCGTGCTTGCGCTCGGCCTGGAGCATCTTGTCCCGGAGGCTCTCGGTGCGCTGGGCGTTCTGCAGGGCGACCAGCGCGTACGGCAGGAACGACTCGACCAGTTCCGCCTCGTACGGCCCTAACGACCCGGCGTGCTGCGCCGAGATCTTCAGCACCGCGAGCAGTTCCCGCCCCGTGTGGAGCGGGGCGATGATCGCCTCGGCTTCTCGGGGCGTCTCGGGCCGCTCCGGGGGCAGCCCATCGGCCAGCCACTGCGCCAGCGCCGCCGGCGACCCGTCGTCCCACCCGTGCCAGGCGGCGCCGTCGTGCGAGTAGCCCAGGGCG
>JAEUIX010000024.1 GCA_016794945.1 Phycisphaerae bacterium | reverse complement strand
ACGCCCAGCCCGCCGCACACGACCGCCGCCGCGGCGACCATGGCGCCGCGACGCACGCGAGGCTGCTTCAGCGCCGCGCCGAATCCCGATGTACGCGTCATGAGTCCGCTCCGTCGCACACGCGCGCGATCTCGTTCGCCGTGGTCCAGCCCGCGTCCACAAGCACACGACCGTGCTCGGCGAGCGTCCGAAGGCCCGACGCCGCGCCGGCCGCCCGGATCTCGGCCTCCGACGACCCTCCCGAGATCAGGGCGCGCACGCCGGCGTCCACGCACAGCAATTCGAACAGGCCCGTCCGGCCGCGATAGCCCGTCGACAGGCACCCGTCGCACCCGCGGCCGCCGCACGGCGCGTGAAGCCGGCGCACCAGGCGCTGCGCGAGAACGGCCGAGAGGCACGAGGCGATCAGGAATCGCTCCGCGCCGAGGTCGCAAAGGCGCGTGACGGCGCCGACCGAGTCCGACGTGTGCAGCGTCGAGAGCACCAGGTGCCCCGTCAGGCTCGCCTGCAGCGCGATCCGCGCCGTGTCCTGGTCGCGGATCTCGCCGACCATGATCACGTCCGGGTCCTGTCGCAGCATGTGGCGCAGCCCCGAAGCGAACGTCAACCCCTTCCGCGGGTCCACCTGCGTCTGGCTGATGGGCAGCGGCCCGCCGCCGGGGCGCTCACCCAGCGCGGAAAGGTCGTACTCGACCGGGTCTTCGATCGTCAGCACGTTCAGGCCCACCGCGTCACGACGACCGGCGATCCAGCGCAGGGCCGCGTACAGAGTCGTCGTCTTGCCGGACCCCGTCGGCCCGGTCACCAGGACCATGCCCGAGGCCCGCCCGCACCGCTCCCGGAACGGCCCGAGCACCTCGGGGGGCATGCCCACGGCCTCGAACGTCGTGAGCGACCGATCCCGCTCGGTGTCGAGCAGGCGCAGCACCAGCCGCTCCCCGTACGACGTCGGGATGCTGCTCACGCGCAGGTCCACCGACCGTCCCGGCACGCCCGCCGACCGGCCGATCGTCACCGTCGCACGCCCGTCCTGGGGCGTTCGCCGTTCCGCAACGTCCATGCTCGCCAGCACCTTGACCCTGCTGATCATCGGCGCCGCCAGCCGCACCGGAAGCTCGCGCACCGTGGTCAGGACCCCGTCGAGCCGGTACCGCACCAGCGTCCGGTCCGCCACGGGGTGGATGTGCACGTCGCTCGCCCGCCGGCCGATGGCGTCGAAGACGATCGCGTCGACCAGCCTGGACACCGCCCCCTTCCCGTCCGTCGCCAGCAGCTCGCTCTCGCCCGCACGCAGCGCCCCGGCGAGCGTCGCCTCTACGTCCCCCTCCGGCTTCCCCGGCTCGCCCTGGTCCTCCGGTCCAACCGACCCCGCGCCCCCGGCTCGCGGCGCGTACGCGGCGTCGATCTCCCGCGCCAGCGTCTCCGGATCGGACGCCAGCGCCTCCGGTTCCAGGCCCGTGTGCGCCGCCGCGTTGTGGACCGCGGCTCCTCCGCTGCTCGACGCGAACGCCAGCCGCTCGACGCCGTCGGCGCCCATGCGTCCGAGCACGAGGTGCCGCCGCGCAAACGCCTCGGGCACTCGATCCAGGAACACGCTCCTCACCGCCCGCCTCCCTACTTCACCATCAGCGGCTCGTTCGCCGGCCAATCGGGCGCCAGGCCGACGCCGCGACCGTCGGCGTCGGAGAGGTGCCGCAGGGCTTCGAACGACCCGCCGCGAAGCACGTTCGCGCGGATGAACACGTAGAACCGCGTCCGGCCGGAGTCGCGCGTCTGGTTCTTGAACAACTCGCCCAGGATCGGGACGCGCCCGATCAGCGGGACCTGGCTCGCTCCCGACTTGTCCGTCGTCAGCTCCAGGCCGCTGACGACCACCGTGTAACCGTCCGGAACCACCGCCGTGCTCTTGATGCTGTTCAGTTGCTTCGGCGGCGGCACGTTGGCCGAGGCCGCCGCGCCCGTGAACGAGCTGATCGAGATCGAGTAGTCCAGCAGCACGTGGTCCCCCTCTGCGATCTGCGGCTTGACGCTCACCTGCGTCCCCGCGTCCTGCGTCCCGCCGAACGACGTCGTGGGAACCGTGCTGCCCCCGCTGGTGAACGACGCCGCGAACGGCTGCTGCAGCACGGAGTTGAACACCGCCGCCTGGTTGTTCGTCACCAGCAGGCGCGGCGAGGAGACGCTTCGGCCCTGGCTGACCGTCTCCAGCGCCTTGACGACGACGCTGAAGTCGCCCGGATCGAGCACCACTCCGTTGAACCCCTCGCTCTCGGGCACCGATCGGCTCGCCCCGGCGGGCGTCGCCACCGGCGCCGAGAGCCCGAACAGCGATGACAGCCTGACCGCCGTCGACCCGCTGATGCGAAGCCGCTCCAGCTCCACGCCCAGGCTCAGCGTCTCGTTGTCCGTCAGGCTGACCATGAACACGTCGAGCATGACCTGGGGCTGTCGAACGTCGAGCGTCCGGATCAGCGACTCCAGCTGCGACAGCGCCCGCGCCTCGCCGACCGCGACGATCGTGCTCGTGCCCTCGTCGGCGGTGATCGACACCTGCGGCGCCCGGTCGGACCGCGATCCCCGCGCCGCGACGCCCGCGTCAGCCCGGCCCGCGCCCGCGTCCGTGCCGCTCGCAGTGCCGCCCGGCTGCACCAGCGGCGATGCTCCGGGCGGCGGCGTTGCCAGCGACGGCTGCGGCGCCGCCGGAAGCCCGGGGTCGAACACGCTCCGCGCCGAAGGTCCCGAGGCGCCGCCGGACTCCTCGGCTTCCAGCACGCCCGACGCCAGCATCCGCTGCAGCACCGACGCCAGCTCGATCACCGGCCGGTTTCGCACCACGAACGAGCGAACGGGCCGCCGCTCCGCCGGGGGCACGGCGTCGAGCCGCGCGATCAGACCCGCGATCTGCTCGTGCTGCGCCGGCGTCGCCGTCACCAGCAGCGTGTCCGTCAACTCGTCCACCGCGACCCGGAACCGATCGTCCCCCTGCCCCGGCTCTCCCTGGCGCACCGCCTGGTCGATCAGCCGCGC
>JAEUIX010000202.1 GCA_016794945.1 Phycisphaerae bacterium | reverse complement strand
TCCAGCACGAGCCGGTGCAGGGCGTAGGCCTCGCGCGGATCGGCCGGATTGACCGAGCCGGTGCGGATGTTCGTGCGGCGCATCGCCAGCCAGAGCTGCATGCCCTCGGCCGAGGGGTCCGACTCGAGCGCCAGTTCGCCGGAGAACCTGCGGAAGCGGTCCATCGCGGGGAACTCGCGCCGGACGCGGTCGAACATCGCGAGGATGGTCTCGCGGCTCGTCGGCAGGTCCATCTTCAGGTTCAGCCGCTGGTTGATGTAGAAATCGGAGCTGAGGGCTCCGAACGGTTCGCTCATGGGTGTCTCCCGGCGGCGCGGCGCCGCCGGCTGGCGGGCACGGACCGGCGGTCGGACAAGTCTAGGATCGCAGCGCATGGCCCGCCCCGGCTTGCGCGAGCGGCCGGGCGCCACGCTCACCGAACCGAGGAGCCGACAATGAACCGTTCCGCCGCCGCCGTCCTGACCGCCGCCGCCCTGCTGCTGGGCGCGTGCGAGAGCACCAACACCAACCGCAAGGCCGACGGCGGGCCAGCGCCGGCGCCCCGCGCTTCGGGCGAGATGTCCGGGCCGCGCGTCGCCGCCACCGGGAGCGCCAAGGCCGGCGCGGTCAACGCGTTCTGCGCGATCATGCACGAGCACCCGGTCTCGGGCGGCCAGTCCAACCCGCGCTGGGTGACCGACTTCAAGGGGCAGAAGGTGGGCTTCTGCTGCGAGGACTGCGTCGACGCCTGGAAGGCCATGAGCGACGATGAACGCAGCAAGTCGCTGGCCGAGTCGATCGCCAAGAACGGCAAGCCCTGAGGAAGGTCAGCCGGCGCTGAGGATCCAGCCGAGCACGTCCTCCACCGCCGACAGGTCGGGCACGGCGCGGTGCGCGCCCGCGGCGGCCAGGGCGGCGGCATCGAACGCGCCGGTCGCGACGGCCAGACTCCGGCACCCGTTGACCAGGGCGCAGCGCACATCGTGGGGCGTGTCGCCGACGACGACGGTGCGCCGGGATTCGATGTCGAATCCGTGGAGTTCGCGGTAGCGAGCGAGCCCGACGCGGGGCAGCTCGTCGCGGCAGGGCGCGGAGCCCGGGCCGTGGTAGCCCCCGACGGCGTCGTCGCCCCAGACCGAGACGCGGAACCACTCCGGGTCGATTCCGCACGCGGCGAGCTTGGCCCGGCCGGTCTCGCCGTAGTTGCCGCTGAGCACGCCCAGCGTGACCGCGTCCTGGGCACGCAGGCGGGCGAGCAGTTCGAGCACGCCCGGCAGGACCGTCCGGCCGGTGGCGGGGTCGGCCAACCGCTCGTGGAGCCTCGCGGCGTAGCGGCGACGGAAGGCCGCGACGTTCTGGACGGTGTTCGCCACGCCGGCGTACTCGAACAGCTGCGCGACGACGATGGGATCGATCGAGCCGGCGAAGTTGATGTGCCGGGCGCTGAAGCGGTCGCCGAAGAGATCGCGCCCGGCGAGCTCCATGGCGGCGCGGCCGGCGCCGCTGGTGGAGATCATGGTCTGGTCGATGTCGAAGAGCACGAGCATGGCGTCAGTGGCGGATGGAGAATGCGCCCGGTCCGGGCTGGGGCGCCGCGGGGTCATCGGGGACGGTCACGGAGTCGGCGGAATCGATGTTGCGGTGCATGACCTCGGCCAGGCGGGAGAGGAACGAGCGGACGTCCCACGGTGCGCCCTGGGCTTCGAGCATGACCGACCCGTCGGGCTCGTTGCGCACCCAGCCGCTGACCGGGAATTCGGCGGCGATTCGCCGGGCGGTGGCGCGGAAGCCGACGCCCTGCACCCGTCCGGAGTAGCTGACGCGCACGCGCACGTGCCAAGCCTAGCGGAGGGTCGGCGGCCGTCGAGCGGGCGGGCGGCCTAGCGTGAAGCCCCGCCGAAGCCGGGCGGCGTCGGCCCGAGCGGCGCCGGAGCACGAACCACTCCAGCCGGACCCAGCGACGTGCCCAGCCCGAACGCCGGATTCAACGACGACAAGCAGCGCGTGCTGGACGCGACGGACATCGTCCGGCTGGTGGGCGAGCACGTGTCGCTGAAGAAGAAGGGGCGCGAGTGGGTCGGGCTGTGCTGCTTCCACGACGACCACAACCCGTCGATGTACGTGGTGCCGTCGAAGCAGATCTTCCACTGCTTCGTGTGCGGGGCGGGCGGCGATGCGCTGCGGTTCGTGATGGACTACCACAAGATGGGGTTCCGCGAGGCGCTGACCTATCTGGCCGAGCGGGCGGGGGTGGCCCTGACGCCCTGGAAGCCGCCGTCGCGTCCGGCGGGTTCCGCGGGCGACGACGAGCCGCCGGTGTCGCGGGACACGCTGCTGGCCGCCAACCGGGCGGCGCTGGAGTTCTTCCGAGTGATCCTGCGCCACCCCGAGCACGGCAGGGAGGCGCGGTCCTTCATCGAGCGACGCGGGCTGACCCCGGCGGTCGTCGAGCAGTTCCAGATCGGCGCCGCCCCCGACCGGTGGGACGGCCTGCTTCAGACGGCGCAGCACAAGGGGATGGACCTGAGGCCGTTCGTGGCGGCGGGGCTGATCAAGTCGCGCGAATCCGGCGGCCATTACGATGCGCTGCGGCACCGCGCCATCTTCCCGATCACCGACACGCTCGGGCGCGTCATCGCGTTCGGCGGTCGGAGGCTGCGCGACGAGGACGATCCGAAGTACCTCAACTCGCCCGAGACGATGCTGTTCAACAAATCGGCCACGCTGTACGCGCTGGGCCAGGCGTCCGCGGCCATCCGCGCCAGCGGAGTCGCGGTGGTGACCGAGGGATACATGGACGCCATCGCCTGCCACCAGGCGGGGATCACCAACACCGTGGCGACGCTCGGCACCGCGCTGACGGGCCAGTCGGCGCGGGTGCTGCAGCGGCTGTGCCGCACGGTGGTGCTGCTGTTCGACGGCGACGACGCCGGCCAGCGCGCCGCCGACCGGGCGGTCGAGGTCTTCTTCTCCGCCGCGCTCGACGTGAAGATCGCGACACTCAAGGGCGCGGGCGTTTCCGACGCCAAGGACCCGGACGAACTGCTCAAGACGCCGGACGGCAAGCAGCGGCTGGAGCGGGTGCTGGCCGAAGCGACCGACGCGCTGGCGTACCGATTCGACCGGCTGCGGCAACGGACCGCCGCGATGGGCTTCAGCGCCCGCGCGGCGGCGGTGGAGGAGGAAATCGGTCGCCTGGCCGAGTTGGGGCTGTCGTCGCTGCCGCCGGTGCGTCAGGAGATGATCGTGCGCCGGGTGGCGGCGCTGGCGGGCGTGGAGACAGGGGTTGTTCGAACGGCGATGAACGCCGCGCCGGCGCGCCGAGGCCGGCCTTCGGGCCCGGACCCGGAGACATCGGAGCCGCAGGGGCCGGGATCAAGCAAGCCGCGTACCAACGGCGAACTGGCGTTGGCGTGCGTGGTGAGTGATCCGTCATTGCTGCGCGAAACCCCGGAAGGGCTGGGGTATCTGCTGGCGCCGGGGTCGTTCGGCGACGAGGTCCTGAAAAAAGTTGCCGAGGCGGTGGACAGGCTTCGGATTATGGGGCAAACATTGAACACGCGATCGGTGCTTTCGGGCATCGACGATCCGACGGCGGCGCGCCGTGCCACGGGCATGGCCTACGAGGTGACTCGGATGACCAGCGCATCGACCGGATCTGTCCGCGAGTTGTTCCACGACTGCCTGCGCAAGGCCGACGCCGAGCACCGGCTGGAAGCGGCGCGCGCGGCGACGCCGCACGGCGATGGGTCGGGCCTGGCGGCTCGGCTGGCGGCCGTGGCCGAGGCGGCCAGGGGTGGCGGTACTGCGGCGCGTAGGATCCCGCGTCCGCCCCCGGGGGTGCTGGGCGGGTAGCCCGGAGCCAGGAGCGGAATCGACACCGGAGCGGCGCGGCGGCGTCCGGTGTGCTCGTGCGGGGCCGCCGCGGCCACGTCAGGAACGACACGCATGAGCGCCAGGGTGCAACTGCCGGCCATGTCGAAGGACTCGAACCACCGTCAGAATCCGGAGCAGGGCTTGAACACGAAGCTGCCAGAGTCGATCGAGACGCTGTTGAACGAGGGCAGACGGCGCGGGTGGCTGAGCTACGAAGAGCTCAACAACACGTTGCCCGACGAGTGGGTCGATCCGGAGCGGCTGCACGAGCTGGTGATCATCCTCGACCGCCTGGGGATGGACGTGATCGACGAGATGGAGTACCGCGCGCGGCGGTTCCGCGAGGCGCGCAAGCGGGGCGAGTCGGCCCCCGCGCCGATGGTCATCAGCGGTCCGAACGACAAGCCGGTGCGCGCCATGACCGTGGTCGGCGGCGAGCGCACGTTCGAGGCGGGCTGGACGAGCATGAACTGGAACATCCGGACCGCGGGCGTCGCGCCGCTGCGCAACGCTCCGGCTCCGCACGCCGAGCCCGGCCCGGCCGCCCCGGGCGCGGCGGCGCAGTCGCCGGCGCGACCGGCGGAGGTGCCGCTCCCGCCGTCGATGACGGCCGAGGCGGGGGAGGACGCCGAAGAGGACGACGCGAGCCTCGACGACGAGGAGACGCTCCAGAAGGAGATCGCCGAGGAGCTGGCGGCCAGCGGCACCAAGCGCATCGACGACCCGGTGCGCATGTACCTGACGCAGATGGGCTCGATCCCGCTGCTGAACCGCGACGAGGAGATCCGTCTCGCGAAGAAGATCGAGACGACCCGGATGATCTTCCGGCGCCGGTGCCTGGAGAGCGACTACATCCTGGCCGAGGCGGTGAAGATCCTCCGTCAGGTTCACACCGGCGAGCTGCCGTTCGACCGCACGATGCGGATCAGCACCCTGGAGGAGAACGCCAAGGACAAGATCGCCAAGCGCATCCCCTACAACCTGCGCACGATCGAGAAGCTGATGGAGATCAACCGGGCCGACGACGCGGCGCTCCGGCTGGCGCGGGCGGAGAAGGACGCCCCGGCCGAGGCGGCGCTGCGCGACCGGATGGCGACCCGTCGGCGCAAGATGGCGGCGCTGACCGAGGAGCTCTGCCTCCGCACGGGGCGGATCATCCCGATCATGCGGAAGCTCCGCTCGATCAGCGGCAAGATGACGGAACTGGACCAGGAGATCCGCCGGCTGCAGCGGACCCCCGCCGCCCGCCGGGCCGCGGGCGACGACCTGCAGGCGATGAAGGAGGAACTCGACGGCCTCCGGACGCTGGTGCTCGAGGAGCCGGAGGAACTGTCTGCTCGGGTGCGGGCGATCAACACGGTGTTCTGGGAGTACGAGCAGGCCAAGCGCGACCTGTCGGGCGGCAACCTCCGGCTGGTGGTGTCGATCGCCAAGAAGTACCGCAACCGCGGGCTGTCGTTCCTGGACATCATCCAGGAGGGCAACACCGGCCTGATGCGGGCGGTGGACAAGTACGAGTACAAGCGCGGGTACAAGTTCTCGACGTACGCGACGTGGTGGATCCGCCAGGCCATCACCCGCGCGATCGCCGACCACGCGCGGACCATCCGAATCCCCGTGCACATGATCGAAACCATGTCGCGCCTGCGGAACATCCAGAAGAGCATCTTCCAGCAGACCGGCGTGGAGCCGACGATGGAGGTGCTGGCGCAGAAGGCGGGCATGACCATCGCCGAGGTGAAGCGCGTCATGAAGATCTCGCGCCAGCCCTCGAGCCTCGACAAGCCCGTGGGCGACAGCGAAGACTCCTACTTCGGCGATTTCGTCGAGGACGCCCGCGTCGGCACCCCGGTCGAAACGGCCGCCCAGGACACCCTCAAGAAGCAGATCGAGCAGGTCCTCAAGAGCCTCACCTACCGCGAACGCGAGATCATCAAGCTGCGCTACGGCATCGGCGACGGGTACACGTACACCCTCGAAGAGGTCGGTCGCATCTTCAAGGTCACGCGCGAGCGCGTGCGCCAGGTCGAGGCCAAGGCCATCCGCAAGCTGCAGCACCCCGTCCGGGCGCGCAAGCTCGCCGGGTTCCTTGACGCGTCCGTGGCCGAAATCAAGTCCCCTCTCCCGCCGGGCGCAACGGACGCCGCCGTGGACGACGCGGCCGCCGACGCCGCCGACGCCAACGTCGGGGCCACGAGCGACGCCGACGGCGACGACTTCGTCTGACCCCGGCGTTGCCCCGCCCTATATTGCCCGCCGATGCCGTTGTGGTTGTGGCTCGCGTATCTCGTCGCCATGGGCGCCCTGGTCGCTCTTGACCTGGGCCTGCTCTCCCGCAGGCCGACGGTCATCTCCGCGCGCGAGGCCGCGACCGGGCTGCTCATCTGGTTCGTCGCCGCCGTAGCCGTGGGCGTGGGGCTGGCGGCGATCTACCGCGGCCAGTTCCTGGGCACCGAGCTGGGCGAGCTGCGCGACGCGCTGAGCCAGCCCATCGACAACCGCGTCGTCGACGGACCCACGGCCTTCCTGCAGTACATCACCGGCTACGCCGTGGAGCTCTCGCTCTCGCTGGACAACC
>JAEUIX010000217.1 GCA_016794945.1 Phycisphaerae bacterium | reverse complement strand
GCTTGGCGGCGGCGCCGCCCTCGCCGGCCCCCGGTCCGGGCGCCGCCGCCCCGGGGATCATCTGCTCGGCGAACGAGCCCGCCGCCCGGGCCGCCCGGAGCTCCGACTCGCTGGCCTCGAACTTCGCCCCCGCCGAACCCGGCGAGCCCTGATCCAGGCCCACCGTTTCACCCACGCGCTGGCCCGCGGTCTGACGCTGCCGCTCCACGCGCTTCTGGGCCCGCTCCCGCGCGGCCTTGAGCGCGTCGATCTGCTGCCCGGCGCTGGCGGCCGATTTGGCGAAGAGCCCCTTGACCCGGCGCGCGATGGCCCGCGGATCCACCCGCACCCGCCGCAGCGCCACGTCGGTCAGGAACAGCCCCGTGCCCAGCAGCGCCGTCAGCAGGAAGATCGACCGAAGCGACACCGGCGGCGTCAGCCCCTGGCGCGACCACAGGTCCGCCGTGCGCGGATCCTCCGGCAGCACCCGCCCGCCCGTCAGCTTCGCCACCTGCTCCAGCAGCGGCGCGTTGTCGCGCAGGCTCCGGTACTCGTCGGCGAACGGACGCGTCACCGCGGCCTGGACGCTGCCGCGCAGCGTCTCGGCCTTGCCGTCCGGTCCGGTCCGCGACTGCTCGTAGCCCATCGCGATGGTGAACGCCCCGGCCTGCGTCGTCGGGAACGACCCTTCGTACCGTCCGGGCCCGGTCTGGCGCAGTTCCAGCGGTAGACTCGTCAGGTCCGGCTGCACCACCCGGCTGCTCCACCGCAGGAAGTTCAGCCGTTCCCCCTGGTCGTCGGCGGCTTCGACCACGACCACGGCCGTTTCGCCGCGCTGCTCCGTCGTCACGCGCAGATTCGGCGAGACGCTGGGGCGCATCGCCCAGCGCACGTGCTGCTCCCAAAACGCCCGGAACTGGCCCCACGCCGCCCAGGCCGTGGTCCACCGCGCGCCGATGTCGCTCGTGAAGGTCACGACCCTCCCGAGCCCGTGCTGCCACTGCGCCAGCACCGGGTCGTTCTCCTGCCCGCGCAGGATCACCTGGGAGAGCCCCTCGCGGTCCGCGGCCACCACGTACCCCGAGATCGCCGGCACGGCCCCGATGCCGCGGAGCGCCTCGGTCGCGCCGAACGACACCGCCGGCACGAACGGATCGCCCTCCCAGATCAGGGCCCGCTTGATGGTCTGCGCCTCCTTGATGAAGATCTGCGGCAGGCTCGCCAACTGGCCGTTCTGCGTGATCTCGTGGTACATGCCGCCGGTGACCTGCGCGATGTGCTGGAGCCGCGACAGGTCGGCGGCGGTGTGCGGGAAGACGCCGACGGTGGAGATGCTGATCCTCGCGTCGACGAAATCCTGCAGCAGCGCCGCGCTGGGCGGCGCCGGGTCGGCGTCGGTGATCACGATGCAGTGCTTCTGGCCCGCCGCGACGTTCTTGAGGTCCTTGTACGCCAGCGCCAGCATGTGGTGCAGGGACTGGGTGTCGCCGTAGTTCATGGCGTTGACCGAACGGCGGATGGAGGATTTGTCGCCGACGGTGGACAGCGGGTGCGTCCAGGCCGCCGAGCCGATGTCCCACCCGGCCTCGATGATGCCCGCCAGGTCCTGGGCGCTCAGCGCGTCGATGGCCGCCTCGGCGGTGCGCTTGCCCCAGTAGTTGCCGTTGGGCATCTCGCAGGAGTGCATGACCAGCACCAGCGCGCCGCGCGGCATCTGCCGTTTCTGCGGCGGGTCGAGCTTGATCGGCAGCGCATCGGCCAGCGGCGATCCGATCCACCCACCGGCGCCGAACGAATCCGGCCCGCCGGTCATCACCAGCCCGCCCCCCAGGTCGTGCACGTAGGCCCGCAGCTTCTCCTGCTGCTGCTGGCTGAAGTCGTACGCCGAGCAGTTGACCAGCGCGATGCCCTCGTACGACCCGAGCTCGCTCATGTCGCTCGGCGCGCCCTCGGGTCGGCGCAGCTCCGCGTCGATCTTCGACTCCGCGAGGATGCGCATCAGCGGCGCCGCCTCTTCCGGCCGGGGCGAGAGCACCAGCACCCTGCCCTGGCTGGTGAGGAACGTCACGGCCATCGCCCTGTTGTTCTCGGCGATGGTGTCGGCGGTCCTGCCCGACGCGTCCGTCGTCGGCTCGAACACGGCCTCGAACCGCACCGGCCCGGCCCGGCTCGGAAGAGTCACCGGCACCACCTGGAAGTTCGTTCCCGGCGCCAGCGTCACCCGGGCGCCCATCGCCGGGCCCGACGGGTCCAGGTCCACCGGCTCGCCGTTGATCGTCAGCGTCAGGCGCCCTTCGGCCGCGCGCGTGGCCGTCATCACCACGCGCAGGTTCACCGTCTCGCCCAGGCGAGCGGTCGCCGGCGCCGTCAGCTTGTCGACGATCACCTCCCGCTCGTTGCTGTACCGCACCGGCAGGACGTCGATCGGCACGCCCGCCGCCCGCGCCGCCTGCGCCGCCGCCATCAGCGAGCCGATGGTCTCGTTGCCGTCGCTGATGATCATCACGCGGTTGCTCTGGTCCGGCGGCATGGTGGCCATGGCCATCCGCAGCGCCCCCTCGAGGTTGGTCCCGTCGGTCGCGCCGATCGTCCGCGTGTCGATCGAGCCCTCGCGCTTCAAGGGGCTCGGCAGCGCCTGCACGTACGCGTCGCGCGCCGCCGTGACGAGCCCGAGCCGATCGTCGTCGGTCGCGCCGGCCCGCGCTTCCTGCAGATACCGCTCGGCCTCGTTCTGGCGCGCCGATGGCAGCGACCGGCTCGCGTCCAGGATCACCGTCACCGCCACGCCCTTGCCCCGCAGACGCCACTGCGGGTCCGCCAGCGCCATCACCAGCAGCGCCAGAACCCCCAGCCTCACCGTCAGCGACACCCGACGGCCCATCGGAGCCATGCCCGACAGGCTGCGACGTCCGATCCACACCGTCGCCGCCGCGGCGGGGATCAGGAGGAACAACCAGATGGGTCGGTCAAACGTCAGCACGTCATGTCCAGTCGCAATCCGACTCTCGGGGCGGTTCGGCCCGCCCCGCCGACTATCCCGGCCAGTTCCACACCACGATCCGGTGGTTGAAGGTGTCCAGCGTGTACGCCCGGTTCCCGAGAACGGCCGTCGCCCAGGGGCCTGCCAGCTGCCCCGGTCCGCGCCCGGGCTGGCCCGCGGCCCAAAGGCTCCGCCCCGTCGCCAGGTCGATCCGCTGCACCCGCCCGTTGCCGAATTCGGTGATCAACGCTGTTCCATCCCCCAGCGCCAGCACGCCCCAAGGGTAGTTGTAACGCCCCGGTTCGCGCGACACCTCGTCGGGTCCGCCGTACCACGCCAGCAACTCGCCCTCCAGCGTGAAGCGCCCCACCCGGTGGTTCCGCGCATCGGTCACGATCAGTTCGCCCCGCAGGGCGTCGATCGCCAGGCTCTGCGGCCGGTCGAACCGCACGTCCTGCGCCGAGGCGCCGGAACCCGTCCTGCCGAAGCTCTTGACGAACTTCAGCGACGCGTCGAACACGCTGACCCGGTCGTTGCCGCCGTACTCGCTGATGTACACCCGTTGCACCCCGCCCCGGGCGTTGGTGAGGATCGCGATCCCCGTCGGGTAGATGAACTCGCCCGGGCCCGTCCCGTACCCGCCGAACTGCGCCAGGAGCGTCGGTTCGATCGGCGGCAGCGACGGCGCGAAGACCGGCGCCGGCCCGGGGCCGTCCGCCCGCGGCTCGGGCATCGCCGGCAGCGCGTACACCATCACCCGCTGGTAGTGCGTGTCCACCACCCACAGCGCCCGGCGAGAACCGTCCGCATCCCCCGGCCACGGGCCCACCACCAGCCCGCACGGCTTGCCCTTGGCAAACTCCGGCATCGACCACCACTGCACGCACCGGCCCGTCCGCGCATCCAGCCGCTGCACCCGCGCCGTTCCCTTGTCCACCACCCACAGGCTCGAACCATCCGTATCGATCGCCCGTGGCGTGTCGAACAGCCCCGGGGAAATCCCCGGCCCGCCGAACATCGCGACCGCGTCCAGCGGGCGTCCCGCCGGCGGATCGGCCGCGCCCCGGTCGCATCCTGCCGCCGCCAGGCACAATGCCAACGCCCAGCGCAACAGCACCGACCCGCCGCGCACCCGTTTCAAGCTCTGGCGCGGCCACATGCTGGGCATGCCCCCGGCACTCCGTCGTGCCCACCACGAGCACGCACTCACGCTGAGTGTACTGATTCGTCCGAGGCGCGTGGTCGGTTCAGCGGCCGTCGCGGCCAGACGAGGACCCCCGCCAGCCAGGCCGCCGCCGCGGTAACCACCAGCAGGTTGACCGCCGCCGCCCCCATCTCCTCCACGTAGTTGTAGTGAAGGTGCTCCAGCACCTGCTGGGCCAGCGGGCGCGATCCGACCGGGGCGAGGATCACGGTCGCTTCGATCTCGTGCGCCGAGAGGGCCGCTCCGATCAATCCGACCCCCACCACTACCCCCGGTTGCGCCATCACGGACAGCTTCCACCAGTCGCTCACGCGCTGAGCCCCGTGCAGGCGCCGCAGGTCGCGCAGGTGGGACGGCTCCCGCCCGGCCAGCAGCCAACCCGCCGCCGCGCCAACGCACGCGAATCGTGCCCCATGCCCCAGCACCAGCAGCAACGGCGAGCGGTTCATCCAGTCGCCCACTTCGCCCAGCCAGGCCTGGTTCCACCACGCCCTCACGGCCGCGCCCACCAAGACACCCGGCGAAAGCGCGCCGAGCAGCAGCAGCACCGTGCAGGCCGCCATGACGATGCGAACGCCGCCGGAACGTTCGGGCCGGCACGTCAGCCCGCACCACACCACCAGCGCCACGCCGGCGACCAGCACCCCTGTCATCGAAGCGACCACCAGCGATTCCCGAACCGCCGAGCCGCTGAGCACCCAGAATCGGCCCAGCGAGGCGGTCTCGCGCAGGTTCAGCCCATACAGCGTCAGCGGCGCCAGCACCGACATCCCGATCGCGGCCGCCCAGCCCGCCCAGGCCCACCTTCTCGGCGGGGTCGGTTCGTCGCTGCGGGCCGGCAAGTCCGGCGCGCCGGCGAGTCGCCGTGTCAACACGACCGCTCCGATGGCTCCGGCCGCCACAATGGGCCAGGCCCGCAGCCACGCCTGGCCCGCCGAGGCCCCCAGAGACAGGTCCGTCCACACGTCGATGGCCAGCGTCGGCACCTGCGCCAGGTGCAGCGGCACCGCCGAGTTCATCATGACCAGGGCGACCGACCCCACCGCCGCCGCCACCGCACCCTGCACCATTCCCAGGACCATCAGGTTCCGCCGCCACGGGCCGGCACCGGTCAGCCGCGCGGCATCGAGCGTGGCCTGATCCAGCACCCGCAGCTTCGACGCCAGAATCCACGCGGCGATGGGCCAAGACCACAGAGCCAGACCGACCACCGACATCGCGCGCGTGCTGGTCACGGGCAGCCAGGCAGGCCCTCGGGCAACCAGATCGCCCAGCCAAGTGCCCGGGGCCAGGGCCAGCGACCAACCCGCGTAGGCCAGATAGGGCGGCAACACCAAGGGCACCATCGCCAGGCTGCCAGCCAGACGACCCCGATCCCGAAGGACCCAGGCCGCCGGCCATGCGAAGAGGGTTGCCAATGCCCCAATCAGGGTGGGTATTGCGATCGTGGTCAAGATCACCGAGGCCCAGCCGGCCTTGGCTGTTGGCACGATGGCGGGCATGACCCGGCCGGCCTCCTGAACGGCGATGCCCGCGACGGGCAGGACAACCACCAGGGCTGTGACGACGACGAGCGCCGCGGCGCACGCGACTGGAGCCCAAGAGGTGATCCCCGCGTGTTCGCGGCCGATGGGGTCGGTTTGTTGAGAAGTGGGGGGGATAACCGTCAGTCTAACCGGCGCACGCCCGGTCCGAGGCCGGTATCATCCGCCCGCTCATGCCCACCGCCCGCCGCACGACCGTCCGCATCAAGACCTCCGCCGGCCCCGCGCCGGGGACTCCGGCGGCCTTTGCGGCCCGCATCAAGCGGCTGCGGGCGATTCTGCCGGTGGCGCACTTCTTGGTGACCAATCCCGTGGATGTGGGATACCTCACCGGGTTCCTCGGGGGCGACTCCTACCTGCTGCTGGGCGGACGCCGGCCGATGGTCATCAGCGACTTCCGTTATGAGGAAGAGCTCGAACCGCTCAAGCCGTTCTGCGATGTGGTGATCCGCACCAAGGCGATGACGGACGCGGTCGCCGCCGCGGCGACGGAGTTGGGCGTCCAGCGGCTGGGGGTGCAGGGCGAGCACATGACACTTGGCCTTCGCCAGGCGTTGGGGACGCGCCTGCGGGGCGTGAAGCTGATCGAGACCTCGGGGCTGGTCAGCCGGCTGCGGGTGAAGAAGGACGCGGGGGAGCTGGCGCTGATCCGCAAGGCGATCCGCATTCAGGAGCAGGCGCTCGAGGCCGTGCTGCCCTGGATCGGCAAGACGCTCCGCGCGTCGGGGAGCGTTTCGGAACAGGCCATCGCGGCGGAGCTGGAACGCGAGATGAAGGTCCGCGGTTCGAGCAAGCCGGGGTTCGAGACGATCATCGGCGCCGGGGCCAACGGCAGCCTGCCGCACTACCGGCCCGGGCCGTTCAAGCTGAAGCGGAACCAGCCGCTGCTGGTCGACTGGGGGGCGATCTTCCAGGGCTACCACGGCGACATGACGCGGGTGTTCTGCTGGGGCAAGTGGCCGGCGAAGATCGCGGAGATCTACCGCATCGTGCAGGATGCGCAGGAGATGTCCGCCGCTGCGCTGCGACCGGGCCGCACGACCGTGGAGGTGGACCGCATCGCCCGGGACTACATCGCGGCGCACGGGTACGGGGAGCGGTTTGGGCACGGGCTCGGGCACGGCATGGGGCTGGACGGGCACGAGGAGCCGCGCCTGAGCCACATGGGTGAGCCGCGGCCGCTGGAGCCGGGGATGGTGGTGACCATCGAGCCGGGGATCTACCTGCCGGGGGTCGGCGGGGTCCGGATCGAAGACGATTACGTGATCACCGCCAGCGGGGCGGAGAACCTGTGCTCGCTGCCGAAGTCGCTGGCGTGGGCCACGCGGTAGGCGTGGCGCTCGAGGGGGCCGGGTGAACGTCCGCAGGCACTTCCCAACCGAACGATCGACAGACCGAGACCCGGGACGAACTCATGATCGACATCCGCAAACTCAAGGAACTCGTGCGCCTGATGGTCGAGAACGACCTGACGGAGTTGAACCTTCAAGACCAGGCCGAGACCGTGACGGTCAAGCGGGGCGTGGCCGGCGGTGTGCCGCTGGTGTCCCACGCGCCGGTGATGATGGCCCCGGCGGGCGCCGCCGCGGCGCCGACCCCGGCCGCCGGCGCGGGCGCCTCCGCCCCGGCGGCGGCATCGGACGCCGGCCTGATCGCGATCACCTCGCCGATGGTGGGCACGTTCTATTCCGCGGCGAACCCCGACAGCCCGCCGTTCGTGACGCCCGGCAAGGCGGTGGCGCCGGACACGACCGTCTGCCTGGTCGAGGCGATGAAGGTCTTCAACGAGATCAAGGCCGAGACCACCGGGGTGATCGAGCGCGTGCTGGTGCAGAGCGGCCAGGCCGTCGAGTACGGGCAGAAGCTGTTCCTGGTGCGGCCGGCGTGAGCGTGGCGGGCGCGGTCGAGCGGGCCGGGAGCCGAGTGGGTCCGCGGCTCGGGCCCGGCGCCTGTGCACATCCGAATCTGTTCGCGAGTCCTGTGTCCCTCGGCCCCGTTCCCTGAGCCCTTCCCATGTTCAGCCGCATCCTCATCGCCAACCGCGGGGAAATCGCTCTCCGCATCGTCCGCGCCTGCCGCGAACTCGGCATCGAATCGGTCTGCATCTATTCCGAGGGGGACCGGGGCGCGCCCTATCTGGAACTGGCCGACGAGTCGATCTGCATCGGCCCGGCGCCGGCGAAGGAGAGCTACCTGAACATCGCGCGGGTGATCGCCGCGGCGGAGGTGGCCAACGTCGACGCGATCCACCCGGGCTACGGGTTCCTGAGCGAGCGGGCGGAGTTCGCGCAGGCGTGCCGCGACTGCAAGATCGAGTTCATCGGCCCGACGCCGGAGGCGATGGCCCGCCTGGGGGACAAGGTGGCGTGCAAGAAGGCGGCCAAGGAGGCCAAGGTGCCCGTGTTCCCGGGCAGCGAGGGGGCGATCGAGGAGGAGGAAGAGGCGGTCCGCGTTGCGGAGAAGATCGGCTACCCGGTGATCATCAAGGCGTCGGCCGGTGGCGGCGGGCGGGGCATGCGCGTCTGCCACAACGAGATCGCGCTGCGGAGCAACATCAAGGCGGCCAGCGCCGAGGCCCAGGCGGCCTTCGGCAACGGCGCGGTGTTCATCGAGAAATTCCTGGAGCACGCGCAGCACATCGAGATCCAGGTGATCGGCGACAAGCACGGCAACGCGATCCACCTGTGGGAGCGCAACTGCTCGGTGCAGCGCCGGCACCAGAAGCTGATCGAGGAGGCGCCCAGCCCGGGCGTCGACCGCAAGACCATCGAACCGGTCTGCGAGGCGGCGGTACGGCTGTTCAAGCAGGCCAAGTACCACGGCGCCGCGACCGTCGAGTTCCTCATGGACTCGAAGCAGAACTTCTACATGCTCGAGGTGAACACCCGCGTGCAGGTGGAGCACCCGGTCACCGAGCAGATCACGGGCATCGACATCGTCAAGACGATGATCCGGGTCGCGGCGGGGGAGAAGCTGCCGTACGCGCAGAAGGACGTGCGGATCAACGGGCACGCCATCGAGTGCCGCATCAACGCGGAGGACCCGGCCCGGAACTTCATGCCCCAGCCGGGGCAGATCACCCGCTGGCAGCAGCCGGGCGGGCCCGGCGTGCGCATGGACACCCACGTGGTGACCGGCTACACCGTGCCCAAGTTCTACGACAGCATGGTGGCCAAGCTGATCGTCCACGCCGACGACCGCGAGCAGTGCATCACCCGAACTGCTCGGGCCCTGCGCGAGTTCAGGGTCGATCCGATCAAGACCACCGTCCCGCTGCACCAGCGGCTGATGGAAGAGGCCGCGTTCCGCAAGGGCGGCGTGGACATTCACTACCTCGAGCGGCTGCTGAAGTAGGGAGCAGCCCCGTCGGCGTTCGTACTTCGCTCACAGTCCCGGGATGTGCTTGTCCACCCACTCGTCCTGCTTGAGCACCTGTGCCCGGCTGGCGCGGTCCCGGCGCTCGCTGCGGCGCTGAGCCAGGCGCATCAGCCCCCGGGCGGCCGCCAGCAGGCGACCCGAGAGCTCGTCCCCGCGTGCCAGGCCGCGGATCACGACCGCGCCGCGCGGGGCGTTGAGCCGCACCAGTTCGTCCTCCATGGACAGGAGCAACTGGCAGGAGCCGGGGTCGCCCTGACGGCCGGCGCGCCCGATGAACTGGCGGTCGATGCGCTTGGCCCCGTGCATCTCGGTGAGGATGACGTGCAGGCCGCCGGCGGCGCGGGCGGCGTCGTCGAGCTCGATGTCGGTGCCTCGGCCGGCCATGTTGGTGGCGACGGTGATGGCGGGCCCGTGGTCGGGGCCCGCGCCCAGGCCGGCGCGGGAGATGATCTCGGCCTCGTCCTTGTCGAAGTTGGCGTTGAGCACCTTGTGCGTCAGGCCCTTGGCCCACAGCCGGCGCGAGAGAATCTCGCTGGCCTCGATCGACCGCGTGCCGGCAAGCACCGGCCGGCCGGCCCTGTGCACGGCCTCGACGGCGTCGGCCGCGGCGGCCCAGCGCGCCTCGGCGGAGCGGAAGATGCGCGTGGGCAGGGTGCTCCGGACGACGGGCCGGTTGGTGGGGATGACCAGCACGGGGCGCTGGTAGGTGCGTTCCATCTCGACGGTGGCGTCGGCGGCGGTGCCGGTCATGCCGGCGAGGAAGGGGTAGCTCTTGAAGAACCGCTGGAAGCTCAGCCGGGCCATGGTCTCGCGGTCGGCGGTGACCTCGACGCCCTCCTTGGCCTCGATCGCCTGGTGCAGGCCGTGCTCCCAGTTCCGGTCGGGCAGGATGCGCCCGGTGTACTCGTCGACGATCTGCACGCGCCCGTCGACCACCTGGTACTGCCGCCCGTTGGCGTAGCAGTAGGCGGCGCTGAGCGCCTGGCGCACGAGCTCTTCGGCGCGGCGGCGGGCGCGCCAGATGGGGTCCGCCAGTTCGTCGAACATCGATCCGAGCCGCTCGCGACCGCGGGCTGTCAGGGTTGCGGTGCGGCGCACGGCGTCGATGGTGAAGTCCTGCCGCTGCACCAGGCGGGCGGCCATGGCCGCGGCGTCCTTGTACATCTGCCCCTGCTCGTCGGCCTTGCGCGAGCGGGCGATGATCAGCGGCACCACGCCCTCGTCGATGAGCACGGCGTCGGCCTCGTCGACCAGCGCGGCCCGAAGACCGGGCACGAGGGCCGCGGGCGCACCGTCGCCGGCCAGCAGCGGGCGGCCGGCCCAGGCGCTGCGGATGGGGCCCAGGCGCAGCTGGTCGCGCAGCCAGTCGGCGACGATCTGCTTGGGGGTGCCGTAGACGATCGGCCGGGCGTAGATCCCGGCGCGCGTGCCGGGGTCCTGCTCCTGCTGGATGCTGCCGACCGACAGGCCGCAGCGGCGGTAGATGCCCGCGCGACTGGAGGCGTCGCGGGCGGCGAGGTAGTCGTTGACGGTGAAGACGTGCAGGTGCCTGTGCCGCCAGGCGAGCATCGGCGCCGCCAGCGAGCCGGTGAGCGTCTTGCCCTCGCCGGTGAGCATCTCGACGATGCGGCCGTGGTACAGGGCCAGGGCGCCCATGAGCTGCACGACGAACGCCTCCTGGCCGGTTTCACGCCGGGCCGCCTCGCGCACGGCCGCCAGGGCGCTGCGCACGGTCGCCTCGTCGGCGCGGCCCCGCACCATCGACTCGCGCGCGGTGGCCAGGCGGTCGGCCAGCGCCGCCTCGCTGTGCCCGCGCATCTCGGGCCCCAGCGCGTCGATCAGTTCGGCCTGGCGGCGCAGCCACGCGGCGGTCACCCGCCGGTTGCGCAGGCGCATCGCGGCGGTGGCGGCCAGCTTGTCCAGCCCGCGCAGCGCCTCGGGCCGTCGCGCCCGCGACCGCACGGAGTCGAACAGCGACTGGTAGCGCGTCAGCGCCTGCGACACGGCGGTGCTCCTACAGGTCGACCCGGCCCTGGATGGTCCGGTGGATGCGGTCCACCACCTGCTCCAGCAGCGGCTTGGCGGGGAGGCTGAAGCGCAGTTTCACGCGTTCGCCCGGCGTGGTGCCCGCCAGGGCCGGGCCGGCGGCCTCCACGTAGACGATGAACTGCTCGCGCCGGGCCACCACGCCCTCGGGGTCGTTGGGCGCGGTCTCCACGCTGCCGCCGCCGCCGAAGCCCAGGGCCGCGTGCGACAATCGCTTCTGCGCCGCCGGCACCGCCCGCACGTGCGCACCGTCGATCGGCCGCCAGGGGTCGCTCACCGGCCGCATGGTGACCCGCAGGTCCTCCGCCGGCAGGCCGTAGAGCCACGAGGCCTCGGCCTGGCTCATCGAAGCGGCCACGCGCAGTCGCGACGGGTCGACCACGCCGCACACCGGCTTGCCCCGGGTCAGGTACGCGCCCAGCAGCCGCATGGGGTCCAGCCCCGCCACCACCCCGTCGTGCGGGCTGCGCACCGCCAGGCGGTCCGTCTTGTCCGTCAGGTCGGCCAGCACCTGCCGCCAGTACCGCTCCTCGCGTTCCAGGCCCGCGGCGGTCGCCGGGTCGTCCTGCAGACGGGCCTCGCCCAGGCGGGCCAGAACGCCGGCCAACTGGGCCGATGCGGCCCGCCGGTTGGCCTCGAGTTCAGGGCTTTCCATCCGAACGATCACTTCGCCGGCGCGGACGGGATCGCCGGGCCGCTTGAACGCCTCGACGACAAAGCCCTCGGCCCCGGTGAACACGCCCGACTCGGCCAGGCTCTCGACCACGCCGCTGCCGCGCCGGTAGTCCGGCACGGGGACAAGCCCGACGAGCACCACGGCGGCGGCGGCCAGGGCCGCGCTGGTGAGGATCGCACGGCCCCGACGCTCGGCCAGGTCGCTGGATGCGGCCAGCCAGTGGGCGAAGGACCCGATGGGAAGCACGAACCAGGCGACGGCGGTCCAGAGCGCCAGGATCACGCCGACGACGAAGAAGAACCCCAGCAGGTACAGCGCGATCACCAGGAACAGGAAGATCCTGTAGGCCAGCGACAGCACCCCGTAGACGATCAGCAGCCACCACTCGCCGCGCAGCCCGGTCGGCGGGCGCTGGTTGGGCAGGCGGTAGACGTAGCGCTTGAAGAAGTGCTTCATCATCTCCATGGAGCGGGGCATGAGGTTGGGCACTTCCAGCAGGTCGGAGAGGACGTAGTACCCGTCGAAGCGCATGAGCGGGTTGGCGTTGAACAGGACGGTGGAGATGCCCGCCATGAGCATGAGGTAGAAGCAGACGTCGCGCGCCGGGTGCCCCTGGGGCAGCGCCGCCCAGACCATGGCGGCTGCGGCTGCGGCCGCCAGCTCGAAGATCATGCCCCCCGCGCCCACGGCGATTCGCTTCCAGCGGCTGTCGAAGGCCCAGCAGGCCGATGCGTCGACGTAGGGCGCCGGCAGGAGCACGAGCATCATGACGCCCGCCTCGGGGACGGCGCCCCCGTAGCGCTTGCAGATGACGCCGTGCCCGAGCTCGTGCCAGGCCTTGAGCAGGACGAACGCGACGGCGATCCACCCCCAGGCCTCGGGGTTGGTGACGCCCGAGAGCGAAGCGCTGAGTTCGCCCCAGCGCGGGGCGACGGCGGCGAGCCCCGCGAGGATCAGCACGACCCACAGGGCCAGCCCGAGGCGGTTGATCAACGGGCGGAAGAACGGTTCCAGTGCGGTGATGATCGCGTCGGGGTTGAACAGCCGCAGGCGGAAGTACATCAGGCCGATGAGCTGCTGCTTGATCTTCTTCCTGCGGCGCTCGCCGGACCGGGTGAGCATCTGCTCGACGTCGGGGGGCGCGTCGAGGCTCAGCAGGTTGGAGCCGTGGAGCTGGCCGAGCAGCTCGATGATCTCGTTCTGCGTCGGGGCGCGGTCGGCGAACTTGGCCAGGGAGAGTTTCCAGGCCTCGTCGATCGACCGCCGCCCGTCGAGCGAGGCGACGAAGTCGTGCGCCACCGGGTTGAGCCGGTAGAAGTGGTTGCTGGCCGGGTCGTGGGCGACGTGCCAGCGGCGCCCGCGGAAGTGCTGGCGGGTGATCTGCACGTGCGGGCGCAGGCGGGGCCGCAGCGTGCGCACGCGGTGCCAGAACGGGCTGAACGTGGGGCGTTCGATCACGGCCTGCCTCCGGCGTTCACCACAGCCACAGCCTCACGGTCTCGACCACGCGCCGGGTGCCGATCCACAGCAGGCTGGCCCGCTCGGTCTCGACCTTGGCGTACCCCTCCATGCCGGGACGCATCCAGCCGGCTCCATCGGTCAGGCGCCCGCGCACCTCGAAGGTGTTGGAGCCTTCGGCGGCGACGGCCATGGGCACCACCGACGTCACGGTGAACGCGAACTCCTTGTCCGGGGCCGAGCGCAGCGCCACGGCGCCGCGCGCCGGTTCGCCGGTCTCGGCGGCGCGACGCACGGCCTCGCGCACCAGGCCGATGTCTCGCTCGTCCACCTTCAGCACGACTTCCATGGACTCCAGCGGCGCGATCTGGAAGAGTTCGTCGCCGGTTCGCGCGGCGGCGCCGACCTTGTCGCGCAGGTCGCCGGACAGGATGACGCCGTCGATGGGCGAGACGATCCGCGCCCGCTCGACGCGGGAGCGGTACATGTCCATCTGGGCCCGGGCGGCGTCGGCCTGGGCCTGGGCCTTCTGGGCCTCGCTGGTCTTGCCGTCCTTCATCGCAAGGCCGACGGCCTTGAGCGCCTGGTTCATGCGGGCCTCGGCCTCGGACGCCTGCAGGGCGAATTCGGTCGCGTCGAGGTCCACCAGCACCTGCCCGGCACGCACCACCGCTCCCGGCTCGACCCCGTCGGCCAGGCGGAGCAGGGTCGCCTCGAACGGCGCCGAGATGATCCGCTTGACCGCCGGCTGCACGTGCGCCATCGCCCCGACGCGGTACGTCGTGCGGTAGAGCGCGCAGAAGGCCAGCGCCGCCGACAGGGCCAGCACGCCGAGCTTCCAGGCGGTGTGCCTGGGCCCCACGGCCCACGCGCCGGCACGCAGCAGGCTGTCCTTGGCGCGCAGGGGCAGGATCCGGTCGTCGTTGCGGCGCACCTTGAGCACCGGCGTCAGCAGGTCGAGCGTCGACTGCAGCAGCTCCACGCTGGCGGGGTCGATGGCGCCCTGGCCCTTGTGCTCGATCGTCAGCACGCCGACGACGTCGTCTCCCGCCCGCAGCGGCGCCGAGCACACCTTGAGCCCCGGCTCGCCGGCGGCCAGCTCGCGGTGGGCGTGGGTGATCGCCTGGCTCAGCACAACGTCCTGCGCCTCGGCCGGCGGGGGGTGCAGCACGGGCTGCGCCTGGTCGAGGCACTCCTCCATCGCGGCGCCGAGCTTCTGCACCATGGCCATGCGCCGGTCGAAGTGCTCGGTGTCGCTGATCGCCTCGACGCGCACCTTGTCGCCGATCACCCAGCCCAGCGCGGCGCGGTCGGCACCGAAGACTCGCGCGGCCTGGTTGACCAGCTGCATGCAGGCGCCCTTGTAGTTGGCGGCGCTGTTGATGGCCCCCAGCAGGCGCGTGGCGGTGTCGAGCGCCAGGCCCGAGTGCTGCACCCGGCGCAGCTCCTGTCGGGCGGCGTGGGCGTGCACGTAGCCGGCGAGCACCTCGGCCATGGCCAGCGTGCTCTGCACCGCGCTGCGCCCGCGCGCCTCGATCAGCAGCGTGACCGTCGCGCTGGGGGTGCCGTCGCCGCCCGCGCCGGCCGCCGCCGACAGCGGCACCGCCAGCACGTACCCGGCGCCGCCGCCGGCGTCGTACAGGGCGGCGTCGGCCGTCTGGCCCAGGCTGAAGATGCGCGACTGGCCGCTCTCGAGCGCCGCGAACGCGGCGCGCCGGGCCTCGGTCCCGTGCAGCAGGGCGGACTCGTCGATCGGCGCCCGACGGCTCGACCCGGCGGCGCCCTGGTCGGTCGCGTCGGCCACGGGCGCCGGGTGCACCAGCAGGGGGCGCATCTGCGTCTCGCCGCTCTCGGCCGCCGGCGCCGGCACCCACACCACGCCCTGGCGCGCCGCCGACACCTGCGTCAGGACCGCCGCGAGGCGCTCGAGGTACGCGCGGTCGTCGGGCGCGCCGCCGGCGAGATCCTGCACGATGCGCTGCCAGCCCGGGGCCTTGAGGTTCGTCGCGTCGATCACTTGGCGCCGCTCCCCTCGCCGAGGGCGGGCATCACCATCGCCGCCTCGCCGCCGGGCGGGGGCGTGAACCGCACGGCCACGCGCGAGCCCGCGGGCAGGCCCCGTGGGTTCGGGACCTCCACCCGCACGCGGAGCGTCCCGCCCGCGTCGATGACCGGCGCCACGTAGAGCACCTTGGCCCGGCGCGACTGCGCCTCGCCCGGCGCATCGATGAGCACCCAGGCCGGCGAGCCTTCCTTCAGCCCGCGCTCGATCGGTTCCTCCGGCGCCACGGGCACGTCGACCCACAACGGGTCGATCTGCACGACCCGCAGCACCGGCTGCTGCTCGTTGACGTTGGAGCCGACGTCGACCACGATCTGGTCCACGATCCCGTCGAACGGCGCCCGCAGGCCGAAGCGTTCGAACTGCCGCTCGGACTGCACCAGCAGTTCGCGCTGCTCGCGCACACGCGTCACCGTCGCCTCGTACGCCGCCTTGGCCGCGGCGAGGCTCAACCGCCGCTCCTCGAACTCCGCCGGGGACATGCCCTGCTTCTCGAAGGCTTCCTTGCCCGCGTTGAAGCGGATCTCCGCCAGTTCCATGTTGGCCCGGGCCGAGTCGACCTCGTGGGTGTTCTCGGCACGCGTCCTGGCCACCACCAGGCCCGCCAGGGCCTCGCCGTCGCGCCCGCGGACCAGCAGGTCGCCGGTCTTGACGCGCTGACCGGCCTTGACCGGGAGCTCGATGATGTCGATCGACATCGTGAAGCCCATCACCGAGTCGCGGCTGGGGCGGGAGATCCAGCGGTAGGGGCTGAAGGCCGCCGCGCGCTCGTCCCAGGTGGTCGCCGCCGAACCCGCCGGACGGGCCGTTTCGCCGGCGGGCTTGCCCGGCTGGCCGCCGATCCAGCCTCCGGCGACCGCGCCGCCGGCGATGAGCGCCAGGGTCGCGGCCGCGATCCGCCAACCGGTGTGTGTTCCATCGCCGCTGGTCCGCGTGCTCATGACCGTGATCATAGAAGGCGCTCGCCGAGATCCCCCGAGCAGAGCATTGGGGCCGATCGTCCGGCCGCGAGCCGTTCGATACGCACGGGAAGCGCGGGCCGATCCCGATTCCCGGTGCGTCGGCGCGGGGGGCGATCCGCACCCCACAAAGCCCTGACACACGGTCGTCGGGCGTGGGCGGGTCTCCGGGCCGGCGCTATCGTTGGCCTCAACGCCCGCCGACCAGCGCCCGCGGGCAGGAGACCGCGCTCATGACCACCGTCGCCGCCCCCGCTCACGGCCCGCTCGCCATCAACGGCGGCTCGCCCGTTTCCCGCACGCCCGTCCCGTTCATGCTCCCGGGCCTGCAGGAGGCCGACATCGAGGCGGTGAACAAGGTGCTGCGGTCGGGCATGCTCCGTGCCGCGTCCAAGTGCGCCGAGCTCGAGACCCGCATGGCCGAGCTCTCCCACGCCCGGCACGCCATGACCTGCGCCAACGGCACCTGCGCCCTGCAGCTGGCCTACGAACCGCTGTTCGAGCGGGGCGACGACATCCTCGTGCCCTGCTGGTCGTACATCGCCACCGCCAGCATGCTGGTGGCCCGCGGCTGCCGGCCGATCTTCGTGGACGCCGACGAGACCACGGGCCAGATCGACGTGGCCGACGCCGCCCGGCGCATCACGCCCCGGACCCGGGGCATCGCCGCCACCCACATGTACGGCTGCCCCGTGGACATCGACGGGGTGCAGGCGCTGGCCAAGTCGCACAACCTCAAGGTGGTGTACGACGCGGCCCAGGCGCACCTGGCGATCTACAAGGGCAAGGGCATCGGCCAGTTCGGCGACGCGGTGACCTACTCGTTCTACGCGACCAAGAACCTGGCCACCGGCGAGGGCGGCATGGTGACGTGCAACGACGACGCCCTGGCGACGAAGATCAAGTTGCTGCGCTCGCACGGCGAGACCGACAAGTACCTGCACGAGAGCGTGGGGTACAACTACCGCATGAACGACATGGCCGGGGCCATCGGCTGCTCGCGGCTCGACCGCCTGCAGCGCGAGACCGACGCCCGGCGCGCCGCGGCCCGGCGGTACGACGCGATGCTGTCGGGCATCCGCGGGCTGACGCCGCTGGCGGCGACGGCGGGGGCGGTCAGCGCGTACCACCTGTACACGGTGAAGCTCGACCTGGCGACGGTGCGCTGCACGCGCGACGAGTTCATCAAGGCCCTGGGGGCCGAGGGCGTGCCGACGGCGGTGCACTACCCGCGCTCGCTGAACAACCAGCCGGCGTTCAAGGCCTTCCTGGCCGGGCAGAAGCCCTGGCCGGTCGCCGAGAAGCTGGCGACGCAGGTCTTCAGCCTGCCGATGCACCACGGCCTGACCGACGAGCACTTCGCGACCGTCGAGCAGGCGCTGCGCAAGGTGATCGCGGCGATGGGGCGGTAAGGTTCAGTCGACCTCGTCTCAAGGGCACCGCATCCCGATTCACGCCAGTGTCTGGCGGCCTTCTTCCCAAGCACGGCGGATCTTGATCGCAACATCCTGCGCTGCGTCGGGAATCAGCCCGAGCTGCTTGTCATTGATCCCGCGTCCTTCAAGGAAGGCCCAGACCTTCGGTCGCAAGCTTGCGGGAATGATGAGGCGTCCGCATTTTTCTATCCCCAGACCATGAAGTAGCCGGTCGTAGTGCGGGTAACTCGCGGATGTGTATATGCTCCACGCCGCCTGCCGCATCGGTCGATCGTTCTCCAGGTCATCGAACCGCAGCGCGGTGATCCATCGTTTCGTGCCGAAGGACTCGAAATTTGAGCCGAGGTCGCGCTCCAGCGCATCAGGGGCACGCTCCGGCAACACGCCGAGGGGCTGCCAAAGCCCGCTGACGCGACTGTCAAGCTCTGCGGCGTTTAGCCACCAAACCCAAGCATCACGCCTTACCTCGCGACCCGGTTGTTCGCAACGCGATCTATCGCAGCCCATTGCGAAATGAAGTGCAACCTCTGGATTGTCTGTCCAGTCGAGCCCGCGCGTCGGCACCTCGCGGTGCTGGGCAACGAAGATCGATCCAAAATTGAGCGATCTGCCCCAGCGTTCCCTTGATCGGTCAACACGGACCCTCTCGGGCTTAGTGAGCAAGTCATACGCCTGGTCAACGAACTCGCAGACCAAGCGGTGTTCAGCTTCGAGGGAGACGGGCCCACGCCGAAACACCGCGGGCACCAACGAAACGAAGTCGCCATCGACGCCTCGCCAGGCGATCCCCTGTCTGTTCATCCGGCCCAACCACTCGAGAAGTTCGTCAATCGTGTGGACCCGGTGGGCCGGCCAAGCATGGTCCAAGTCGTACTGCGACTCTGAGTGCCAATACGTGGGGTTCACGAACACCCGGGACACGATTCGAACGTGCGACCTGCGCTTTAGGAAAGCGCTGCTCTATCCAGCTGAGCTACCCGGGCACGCCCGGAGTTTACGCCGGCCGGTGTCGGGCGCGCCCGCGTTCGGCGGCGGGTTCGGGCTCGCGGCCTAGGAACCCTGTCCCCCGCCGACGGCGTTGCCGCGGGTGTCCTTGGGCGCGGGGCCGATCTGCACCGAGCCGTTGCTGGTCTTGACCGTTGAGGCCGCGGCGGGCGAGCCCTCGGTGCCGAAGCGCACCTTGGCGCTGCGCCGGCTTTTGTCCACCACCTTCGCCGCGCCGCCCAGGGCTTCGTCCAGGGTGATGCTGCCGTTGCTGGTGGAGACCGACAGCTCGCCGGCGAAGGCCTGGCCGACCAGCACGGTGACCGCGCCGTTGCTGGTGCGCACGTCCACCGGCCCGGCGTTGTCGCCCGTCAGCACCACGCGGACCCGCCCGTTGCTCGTCGCCGTGCGGACGGGCCCCGCGGCGTCGGTGACCGTGATGCGGCCGTTGCTGGTCTCGGCGTCGACGGCGCCCTCGACGAAGTCCAGCGTGATGCTGCCGTTGCTCGATCGGGCGGTGACCGTGCCGTCGTGATCGCTCACCTCGACGGCGCCGTTGCTGGTGCGGATGTCGGCCGGTCCGCCCAGTTTGGCCAGGCGGATGGAGCCGTTGTTGGTGCGCACGGTCGCCCCCGCGTTGCCCCAGGCGGTGGGCACCTGGACGTTCAGCGTGGCGCCCTCGCCGTTGCGGGCCTCGCCCTCGGGCCACTGCACGCTGACGACCACCGCTCCGTCGGCGCGGTTGGAGACCGTGACCTGGGCGTCGCGGGCTCGCTCCTGGGTCTGCGCCCGCACCTCGCCGCTGACCTTCAGTTCGTTGACCGGCGCGCGCTCGACCGAGACGTTGCCGTTGCGTGTCTCGACCACCAGCGGCGCGTTGGCCGCGGGCGCGGGGGCGGTGATCGCCTTGGCCTCGCGGAACGGCGCGGGGTCCCACACGCAGCCGCCCAGCGCGCCGGCGAACACAACGCCGATGAGGACGCCAACCGCGGCGATCGTCCGCCGCGGAATCCAGCCGTTCGTTGCCGTGCGCATGCGCGTGCTCCCTGGTCCCGGCATTGTCGCCGGGCGAAGGCTCCTTGGGAAGGCGGCGGGGCGATTTCCACGCGCCGCGGCCCGGAATCGGTGGTTCGGCCCCTCCCCGCGGCATCCGGAACCCGCCTCAGCCCGTACTACGCTGTGCCGGCGCGGGTCCGGGTGCGACGGCACCGACCAGCGCCCGACCGACCTTCTGTTTGTCCGGAGCCCGCCCGATGCGCCATGTCCCGTTGAGCAGTGGGGGAGTTGACGATCCTCGAATTGCTGGCCGTGAGGCTCGCCCGGGCCGCGTGCGGCTGGGCGTGCTGGCGGCCGTCGCGGCGGCGGTTGCGTTGTGCGTCCTGCCGGGCGCGGCGTCGACCGCCCTGGCCCAGCCGGCCGCACCTCAGAAGATCGCCCGCATCCCGATCCGCACCGACGGACCGAAGAACCTGGACCCGGCGAAGGGCTCGACGACGTACGACAACTTCGCCATCAGTCAGGTGTACGAGACGCTGCTGCAGATCAAGTACCTCAAGCGCGTGGATCGCCCGAGGGACTACGCCGAACTGTCCGAGCCGCTGCTGCTGGCGGAGATGCCCAAGGTCGAGGACCGTCCCGACGGCACGCAGGTCTGGTCGTTCAAGCTCCGGCCCGATGCGCGGTTCCACGACGACCCGTGCTTCCCGGGCGGCAAGGGGCGGACGGTCACCAGCGAGGATGTGTTCTACTCCTGGCGCCGGCTGGCGGACCCTGCGTACGAGTACGAGAACTTCTGGGTGCTGGCCGACACGATCGTCGGCCTGGATGAGTACAAGGCGGCGCAGGCCGAGCGGGTGTCCAAGGGCCAGAAGTTCGATTACGCCGCGCCGATCGAGGGTTTCCGCGCCGTCGGCGAGCGCGAGTTCCAGGTGGTGCTCAAGCGGCCGGTGGTGCGGTTCGGCTGGGTGCTGTCGATGTTCCAGACGAGCATCGTGGCGCGCGAGGCGGTGGAGCGGTACGGGGACACGCTGGGCAAGCACCCCGTGGGCACGGGGCCGTTCATCCTGGCGCGGGAGGCCGACTGGGTGCCGGGCCAGCAGATGATCCTGCACCGCAACCCGAACTACTACGACCAGCGCTACCCCGCCGAGCACATGCCCGAGGACGCGGCGCTGGGGCTGGACAAGCCGGCGGGCCAGCGGCTGCCGATTCTGGACCGCGTCGAGATCACCTTTTACGTGCCAGACCCGGCGATGTGGCAGGATTTCATGGACGGCAAGCTCGGCTTCGTGCAGGTTCCCGCCGAGTACTTCGAGCAGGCGTACATCAAGCGGACGCAGAAGCTCCGCGACGAGTTCGCGCGGCGCGGCGTCGTGGCCCAGGCGGTGCCTCTGCTGGACTTCATCTTCATCGGGTTCAACTTGGAGGACAAGGTGCTCGGCGGCTACACGCCCGAGCGCATCAAGCTCCGCCAGGCCATCTGCCTGGCCATGGACATTCAGGAGATCAACGACGCGTTCTACAACGGCCTGAACACCATCTTCGACGGACCCATTCCCCCGGGCCTCGACGGCTTCCCGCCCGACGGCGAGGCGCCGGTTTCGAACCGGGGGCCCGACCTGGCCCGCGCCAAGCGGCTGCTGGCCGAAGCCGGCTTCCCCGACGGCAAAGGGCTGCCCGAGATCACGCTCTACTCCTCCAAGGGCGGCAACAACGCCGAGCAGATGCAGATGTTCATCCGCCAACTCGCCCGCATCGGCGTGCGCATCAACCCCCGGTTCGTGGATTTTTCCGAGCTCATCGAGGCCACCAACAACAAGCGCACCCAGATGTTCACCTTCGCCTGGGGCACCGACTACCCCGACGCCGAGAACAACCTGGCCATGTTCTACGGACCCAACGCCGCCCCGGGCGCCAACCACTTCAACTACAACCGCCCGGAGTACGACGAGATCTACCGACGGATCCTGGTCATGAAACCCGGCCCGGAGCGGACGGCGCTCATGGAGCAGCTGCGCGACATGACGATCCGCGACGCGGCGTACGTCGGCTCGATGGGCCGGACGCGGTACTACCTGTCCAACCCCTGGCTGAAGAACTTCAAGCCCAGCGAGGACTTCTACAACTGGCTGAAGTACCTCGACGTGGACGACTCCAGGCGGTCCCGCTGACCGCCGCCGCCGGCCGTTGCCGCTAGGCTCCTGCACCCCGCCGGCGCTCGCCGGCGCGTCCGTCCGCCGAGGCCGCCCGTTCCATGTGGACCTTCGTCCTGCGACGCCTGCTCTACGCGATCCCGGTCTACCTGGGCATCATTTTCATCGTCATGGCGGCGCTGCGCATCAACGACCCCGTCGCGGCGTACCTGGGCAAGAACGCGACGGCCGAGACCGTCGAGCTCAAGCGCAAATCGATGGGGCTCGATCGGCCGTTCCTGGTTCAGTACGCCGACTTCCTGCGCCGCATCGCGACGCTCGACTTCGGCTCGGCGGACCGGCCGTACCGATCGTGGCAGTACGAGTCCGACGACGTGGGTAAGAAGCTCGCGGGGGCCATCGGCCCCACCGTCGCTGTCACGGTGCCCACCCTGGTGCTCACCAGCATCGTCGCGATCACGGTGGGCATGATCTCGGCGTACTGCCGCGGCCGATGGCCGGACCGTCTGCTCATGTTCTTCGTGGTGCTGGGCATGAGCATCAGCGTCGTGGTGTTCATCGTCGTCGGCCAGTCGCTGTTCCGGGGGTGGATCAACGCGCTGGCCGGGTCGGAGGTGCTTGCCAGCAACGGCTACGAGCCGGGCCTGGGCAACTGGGTTACCTACTGCGCGCTGCCGGTGCTCATCGGCGTGCTCGTCGGCATGGGGTACGACGCCCGCTTCTACCGCGCGGTGTTCGTGGAGGAGACCGGGCGCGACTACGTGACCACCGCCCGCGCCAAGGGCGCCGGGCGGGCCCGCATCATGTTCGTCCACATGCTCAAGAACGCCATGATCCCGGTCATCACCCGGATCATGATCACCGTGCCGTTCCTGGTCACGGGTTCCATCGTCATGGAGTACCAGTTCCGGATCCCCGGCATGGGCAAGCTGCTGATCGACGCCCTGAGCAACAAGGACTTCCCGATCATCCAGGCGTTCACCGCCGTCTTCGCCCTGCTGTTCATCGTCACCAACATCCTGACCGACGTGCTGTACGCGCTGGTCGATCCCCGCGTGAGGCTCGCATGATCGCCCGCGCCGCCGCAGCAGCACGATCCGCCCTGGCCGCCCGCGGCACGAGGAAGTTCCTGCGCAACCGCGTGGCGGTGGCGGCCCTGGGCGTCATCGCGCTCTACGTGCTGGTGGGCCTGTGGGTCGTGCTGGGCGAGGTCTTCCCGGGGCGGTTCGGTCTTTCGCTCCAGCAGGTCGAGGCCCCCGTCGCCCCCGTCGCGCTGCCCGGCTGGTTCGCCAGCCCCAGCGTCGAGCGCCGCGCCGAGGCGTGCCGATCGCTGCTTGACGAAGTCGCCCGGGCCGCCCGGGCCGGAGAGGACGGCCTGCGCTCGGTGCGGTACGGGAGGTTGGTGCTCGCCGATCGGCCCGTGGAGGAGACCCGCGCCATCGTCCGCGATGCGCGCGCCATGTACCGCGACCTCGAGAAGATC
>JAEUIX010000198.1 GCA_016794945.1 Phycisphaerae bacterium | reverse complement strand
CCGCGGCCGGGCGGCGTCGGGTCGCCGGGACGTGTCACAACCGGAATGGGACGCAGCGTCTGCCGCGGTGTGATGCCCGCGATGCTGGTTGCCGTCGTCGTGGTGCTGGGGCTGCGCATCTCGGGGGGGCGAGCGGCGACGAGCGAGACGGCGGCGGCCCTCGCCGAGAGGGGCGGCTGGGGGATGGTGCGGTCCGAGCCGGTCGATCGCGCGGGACGCGGCGTGATCGGGCCGCGGGTGCTCGACGCGCGGACGCCGCCGCTGGGCAGGTTCGTGCCGCCCGGCGAGGGGCGGGGGCTCGATGGCGGCGCGGTCTCGTGGCGTCGCGGCGCCGGCGCGAGGGGAACGATCATCGCGATGACGAGTGTGTCGTGCCCGGTCGGCGCGAAGCTCGCGCCGGAACTGGGGCGCATCTGTGCCGAGGCATCGCAGCGCGGCGTGGGGGCTGTTTTCGTGAACGTCGCGGGTGATCCGCCCGAGCAGATCGAAGCGGCGGCGCGAGCCGCCGGGCTGCGTGGGCTGCACCTCATCGATGGCGACCATTCGATCCGACGCGTGCTGCGCGCTGCCAGCACCACCGAGGTCTTTCTGATCGATGGCGCGGGCACGCTGGTCTATCGCGGTGCGATGAACGACCAGTACGGCCTGGGCTACGCGCTCGATGCGCCGCGACGGAACTACCTGCGCGAGGCGATCGACGACCTGCTGGCTGGTGTTCCCGTGCGGACCGCGGCCACGACCGCCCCGGGCTGCCTCCTGGAGCCGGAGCCGGCCCTCCCCGGTGGGCCGGGCACGCAGGTCACGTACCACCGGGAGATCGCCCGGATCGTCGCGGCCAACTGCCTGGAGTGCCACCGCACGGGCGGCGTCGCGCCGTTCGCCCTCGACTCGTTCGACGCCGTGTCGCGACGGGCGACCACGATGCTCCGCGAGATCGAGCGAGGAACGATGCCGCCTTGGTTCGCCGCGCCCCAGCCCGGCCAGGCCTCGGATCACTGGCTCAACGACCGTTCGTTGAGTGTTGAGGACAAGGCGGCGTTCGGTGCGTGGGTTCGGGCGGGCAAGCCGCAGGGGGATCCGGCGGAATCGCCGCGCCCGCCGCGGTGGCCCGAGGTGTGGTCGATCGGCACGCCCGACGTGGTGTTCGAGATGCCGCGGGCCGTGCAGGTCAAGGCCGAGGGCACGATGCCGTACGTGCACCAGGTGGTGCGCACCGGCCTGACGGAGGACCGCTGGGTGCAGGCGGTGCAGGTGCTGCCGGGTGACCGCTCGGTGGTGCATCACGTGCTGGTGTTCGCGCTGACGGGGCCAGCGGCCGACCGCGGCGCGGAATCGATCGACGAGGCTCGGGGGTTCTTCGCGGCGTACGTTCCGGGCAACGACTCTGTGGTGTACCCGCGCGGACTGGCCAAGAAGCTGCCCCGCAACGCCGCGCTGCTGTTCCAGGTGCACTACACGCCCAACGGTCGGGAGGCGAGCGACCGGACGCGCATCGGTCTGGTGTTCGCGTCGGAGCCTCCCGTGCACGCGGTGCGGACCAGCGGCATCGCCAACCGCCGGATCGCCATCCCGCCCGGGGCGGAGCACCACGCCGAGACCGCGACGGTGACGCTGCCGGCCGACATGCGCGTTCTGAGCTTCGTGCCGCACATGCACGTTCGCGGCTCGGCCTTCCGCTACGACGCGACAACTCCGGACGGCAGGGCGCTCACGCTGCTGGACATTCCGCGGTATGACTTCAATTGGCAGCTGAGGTACATGCTCCGCGACCCGGCGCCGCTGCCGGCCGGGACGCGCCTGACGGCAACGGCGTGGTACGACAACTCGCCGAACAACCCGGCGAACCCGGACCCGACGCGCCTGGTGAAGTGGGGGCCGCAGACCTATGACGAGATGATGCTGGGGTACGTGGAGTACTACCTGGAGCGCGAAGACCCCGACCATCCGGAGACCCTTCCGGATGCATCGGGCGACGCACCCCGTGTGCGCGGCGCGCCGCGCGCCGACCGCCTGTTGAGGCTGTTCGATCGCAACCGCGACGGGGAGATCTCCCGGGACGAGTGCCCGCCGGGGCTTCGGGCGGAATTCGACCGGCTGGACGCCGATCGGGACGGACGGCTGACCCGGCGCGAACTCGGCGGCTGATGTCCCCGGCATGAACCTCAGGGGCGGCGGACCCGGAAATCGCCGCGAACGGTCGAGCCATCCACGGTGCGCCCGCCCTGGGTCAGACGCACGAGGCCGAGCTGGGCCAGGCGGCGCGCGGCGACGATGGCCGAGTTTCGCAGCGATGCTGCGTCGACGCGCGCAACGGCTCTTGCCGCGTCGCACGGGTCGATCGACCCGTCGCCGCCGGCGCGTTCGACCAGGGCCAACAGGGCACGCTCGAGTTCGGCGGCGTGCGGATCTTCACCGAAACGGCGGCAGCGGTCCGAGCAGTACTTGACAGCGTGCCAGTCGCGTTGCCACTTCTTCCGCCAGGTGATCCGGCGGCCGCAACAGGCACAGGGCTTCTCCTGGGTGCGCACGGCCGACGGTAGCCGGTGCCGTCTCGTGCGTCCGAGAACCCTGTGCCCAGCGGCCGGCTGGTCCGGCGCGTGCAGCGCGCGACGGCCGTCGCCGATGACTGCCTGTCATGAGCGAAGCACCGCGGACAAGCGCGAGCGGGGCAACGAACACCATCCGGATGGAGGCGGCGGATCTGCTGCGCCTGTTTCTGGACCTCGACCGCGCCGATGAGACCAACCGCAAGGCCAACCGCGAGTTTCAAAGGTTCGCGTTCCGGCGAACCGGCGTGCGGATCGACATGACGCAGCCCGGGGGTCAGCCGACTCGACTGCTGTACGCGACGCGGAACCTCTCGAACCAGGGCGTGGGCGTGCTGCACAGCGCGTACGTGCACCTCGGGACCCCCTGCGTGGTGCACCTGCCCCTGCTGGCCGGCGGGACGGCCGCGGCCTCGGGAAGGGTGATCCGGTGTCGGCACGTGCGGGGGCAGATCCACGAGGTCGGCGTGCGCTTCGACGAACCGATCAACCCGCGCGAGTTCGTGCCGCTGGACCCGATCCGGGGCAACTTCACGCTGGAGAACATCGATCCGGCTCGGCTCACCGGCAGCGTGCTGCACGTCGACGACTCGGCGATCGATCGCCGACTCGTGCGGCACTATCTCCGGGAGACTGGGCTGAACGTCATCGGCGTTGAGAACGCCGCGGATGCGATGGCGCGCTGCGGCGAGCCGTTCGACGTGATCCTATGCGCCGATGTGCTGCCGGATTCGTCCGGCCTGTCGCTGGTGGAGCAGCTCAGGGCGCACGGCGTGCAGACGCCGGTGATCCTGCTCGTGGCCGAGCGCAGCGACGAGGGCACGGCGGCCGCGCAGGAGGCCAAGGTGAGCGCCACGCTCGTCAAGCCCTTCGCGCAGCAGCAGCTGCACCGGGCGCTGGCCGAGTTCCTTCTGGCCGACGCCGGGGGAAAGGACGTCGGCGGAGCGATCTACTCGACGCTGCGGCCGGAGGACGCGACCTACGGGTTCGTGCCGGAATTCCTCGAGGAGCTGCGGCGTACCGTCGGCGGCCTCAGCAAGGCGATCGCCGACGCGGACCCCGACACGGCCCGGCGGCTGTGCTTCCAGATCCGAGGGTCGGCGCCCTCTCTGGGGTTCCAGGTGATCGCGGCGGCGGCTGAGGCGGCGCTGAGTGCTCTGGCCCAACGGGGCATTGCCGACGCGAGTGGCCAGCTCCGGGCGCTGGTGTTTTCGTGCATGCGGGCCAGGGTGCGCGACGAGAAGCCGGCCTCGGCTGTGGCCGACGCAGCGTCCGACGCCGTCCCAATGAAGCAGGCCGGCTGAGCCAGGCCGATCGCGCCGGCGCATGGCGACCGGCGCACGACGCTGCCGCCGAGCGGCCTAGCGGCCGAGGTAGCAGGGGGGAACCTCGCCGTGGTCGGCGCGGACGACCGAGCGGATGCCGCCGCGGCCTTTCCAGTCAGTGACCACCTGGAGCCACACGGGGCGGAGCAGCGCTACCAGGTGGTCGCGGATGGTGTTGGTGACGGCCTCGTAATAGATGCCCTCGTTGCGGAACGACTGGTAGTAGAGCTTGAGGCTCTTGAGCTCGACGCAGCCGCGCTTCCCGGCGGGCGATGCGGCGGGCGCGGGGCGGTAGCGCAGGGTGACGCAGCCGAAGTCGGGGTGACCGGTCTTCGGACAGACGGAGGTGAACTCCTCCGAGACGTGCTCGATGATGAAGGGCGTATCGCCCGGGGTCTCGAAGGCTTCCAGCAGCGCCGGGTTGGGCATGGGGCGGCGGTCCTGTGCGTCAGCGGTAGCGGGTGAGCAGTTCCTCGATGCGAGGCTGGTTGCGGTTGATCTGGAGGCTGCGGCGCAGCGCGGCCATGGCGCGGTCCTTGGCGGCCAGGTCCTTGCGATCGGACCAGATCCAGGTGTTGAGTTCGCAGACGCCCAGGCCGTTGAGCGCGGGGAAGTAGTTGGCGTCGAATTCCAGCGAACGGCGGAACGAGGCCATGGACTCGTCGTACTGCTTGTTCTTGAACTGGGCGTAACCGAGCCGCTCGAACGCCGCGGCCGAGGGCTTCTGGCGGACGGCCTGCTCGAGGGCGTTGCGCATCTCGGTCCAGCGCTCGAGCTTGCCGAGACTCTCGGCGAGATTGAGCAGCAACGGAGCGGAGAGCTCCATGCGCTCGGTGGCCTGCTGGTACTCGATCACGGCCTCGCTGTGGCGGTCCATCGCGGCGTAGATGGCGCCGAGGTTGAACCGAGCCGGCCCGTCGGTGGGGTTGAGCGCGACGGCGCGCTGGGCGTAGGGCAGGGCCTGTGTGTTCTCGCCGAGCTGGTAGTAAGCCGTCGCCAGGTTGAGGTTTGCCTGGAAGTCGTCGGGACGAACGGCCAGGGCCCGGAGATAGGCCTGGATCGCCTCGCTCACTCGGTCGAGCACGTGGAGCATCAGGCCGTGGTAGTACTGGGCATCGAAGTTGCGCGGCTCGATCTCGGCAGCCCGGCGGTAGCCCCGCTCGGCGCGGGAGTAGTCGCCGTCGACCCGGTAGATGTCGGCCATGCCCATGTGGGCGGTGGTGAGCGTGGGGTTGACTTCGATGGCGCGCGCGAAGTCGCGCAGCGCGGCCTCCTTGTCGCCACGCGACAGTGCTTCCTCGGCGGAGGCTACGAGGTCCTGACCCGAGGCGCTCGGGCGAGCATCGGCCGAAGAGTCGCCGCCAGCCGGGGTCGAACACCCGCCCGGGAACATCGCGCAGGCCGCGGCCAGCAGCGCGCCGGCGACGAGCGGACGGCGTGAGCGGAACAGGTCGGGCAACGTCGGGCGCTTGGGCATCATCGTTTCCTCGGTCGGGCGCCGCGGGCTCGCGGGCGACGGCGGATGGTACCGCGCTGCGGTGTGCCCGTGCGCTGCATACCGGTGCCCTTGGCACGGGGTTTCTTCCGGGCCGCAACGGGGCGCTTGGAAGCGGCCCTGGCCCGGGACGGGCGGGCAGGAGCCGGCGGCTTGGCCGGATCGACCTGCACCAACCCGGGGACGGTCGCGGCACCCGCGGCCAGCGCCCTGAGCGCCGCGACGTTGACGGCGTCGTGGTCGCGTCCGTCGGGGCCGGAACCCTTGGGCGTTTCCATGATCTTGGGCAGCGAACGCAGCGCGGGGTGGCGCACCAGCACCTCGAACCCTTCCAGACCGATGGTGCCGCGCCCGATGTGCTCGTGCCGGTCCACGCGGCTGCCGGCTGGCGCCTTGCTGTCGTTGAGGTGCAGCACGCGCACCGAGGCCAGGCCGCAGGCGCGGTCGAGGGCGTCGAGCATCGACGCGGCGCCCTGGCGGGTGGACAGGTCGTAGCCCGCGGCGTGGGCGTGGCAGGAATCGATGCAGAAGCCGACGCGGTCGGGCCGGCCTGAAGCGTCGACGATGCCGGCGCGGAGCGCGGCCAACTCCTCGAACTCGCGCCCGATGGTGCTGCCCTGCCCCGCGACGTTCTCCAGACAGAGCACGGTGCGGTAGCCTTCGGTGGCGCGGATGAGTTCGGCGCAGGCGTCGATGATGCGGGCGACGCCGTCGGCGCGGGGCGCGGTGGTGTGAGCGCCGGGGTGGAACACCAGCAGGCCGATGCCCAGGGTCTCGCAGCGGTCGATCTCCTGGCGCATCAGGTCGATGGACTTGGCGCGCAGCGCGGGCTCGGCGCTGGCCATGTTGGCCAGGTAACTGGCGTGCGACACGGCGCGGCCGGAGTCGGTCCAGCCCATCCGCGACATCGCATCCTTCCAGCGGCGGACGGCTTCGGCGTCCAGCGGCGGGGCGGACCACTGCTGCTGGTTCTTGGTGAAGACCTGGACGCAGTCGAGCCCGAGGCTCGCGGCCTGCTCCAGGGCCAGGTGCATGCCGCCGGCGATCGACAGGTGTGAGCCGAACATCAGGCCGAGTCTATCCTCACGGCATGAGCGAACCGCTGAAGAACCGCATTGCCGTGGTCACCGGCGCATCGGCCGGCATCGGCCAGGCCATCGCCCGGGCGCTGGCGGCGCAGGGTGCGCGCGTGGTGGTCAACGCCCGGCGCCAGGAGCCCCTGGGGGCGCTGGTACGGGAGATCGGTGCGGCGCGGGCCACGGCGGTCGCGGGGGATGCATCGGACCCGACGGTGATCACCCGCATGCTCGACGAGGCCCGCGCGCGTTTCGGGGATGAGGCGGACCTGGTGGTGGTCAACGCGGGGCGCGGTCTCAACGGTTCGGTGCTGACGTCGGACACCCGCCAGTGGGAGGAGATGGTGCGGACCAACCTGCTGGGGGCGGCGCACCTGATCCGCCAGGCGGCCGGGCGCATGGCCGCCATGGTGCCGCCGGACCAGACGCACCTCCGGGGCGCATGGCTGGCGCGGGCGCGGGACATCGTGGTGATCGGTTCGGTGGTGGGACGCAACGTTTCGCCGTTCAGCAGCATGTACGGCTCGACGAAGTTCGCGGTGCACGGTTTGGTGGAGGGGGCACGCCGGGAGTTGTCGCCGCGGGGCGTCCGCGTGACGCTGGTCGAGCCGGGATTCGTCGTCAGCGAGTTCCAGGAGGTTGCCGGCTACGACGCCGGGTGGTTCCAGGGCGTGCTGGAGAAGATCGGGCCCGCGTTGACGCCCGACGACGTCGCCCGGGCGGTCGCGTTCATCGCGCAGCAGTCGGCGCACGTGCACGTGGCGGACGTGCTCATCCGCCCCACGCGCCAGGATTACCCGTAGTAAGCGCGGGGCGAGAGATCAGCCCTCGGCGGAATCTTCGGCCGGCACGCGCTCGGCGGCGACGACCTTGTCGCCCTCGTTGAGCTTGACGACGCGGACGCCCTGCGTGCCGCGCCCGATCTGGCTGATGGAGGACGCGGCCATGCGGACGAGCTGGCCGTCCTTGGTGACGACCATGACGTCGTCGCGCTCACGGACCCCGACGGCGGCGACGGATCGGCCGTTGCGCTCGCTGGTCTTGATGTCGGCGCGGCCCTTGCCGCCGCGGCTTTGTGAGCGGGCCTTCCCGGTCTCGGGCTGCACGCGGTACTCGTCGACGGCGGTGCGCTTGCCGTAGCCGTTCTCGGTGATGGTGAGCAGCGAGAGGGCGGGGTCGGCTGTGACGGGGTCGCCGTCGGCGTCCTTGACCATGGGGATGCAGACCATGCCGATGACGCGGTCGCCGTCGGCGAGCTCGATGCCCTTGACGCCGGCGGCGTTGCGGCCCATGTCGCGCGCATCGGACTCGGGGAAGCGGATGGCAAGGCCGCCGGCGGTGGCCAGCAGCAGGTCGTCGTCGCCGCTGGTCAGGGCGACGTCGAGCAGCTCGTCGCCCTCGCGGATGTCAACGGCGATGATGCCGGCGCGGTTGACGTTCATGTAGGCCTTGAGGGCGGTGCGCTTGACCACGCCGCCGGCGGTGGCGAACGTCAGGAAGTTGCTGCCGGCCTCGAAGTTCTTGACGGGCAAGAAGGCTCGGACTTTCTCGCCCGGCTTGAGGTCGATGAGCTGCACGAACGCCCGACCCTTGGCCGTGCGGTCCATCTCGGGCAGTTCGTAGACCTTGATGCGGAAGACGCGCCCGGTGTCCGTGAAGCAGAGCAGGTCGTCGTGGGTGCTGGCCACGAACATGTGCTCGATGAAGTCCTCGTCCTTGGTGCGGCCGGCGATGATGCCCTTGCCGCCCCGGCCCTGAGCCTTGTACGTCTCCAGCGCCACGCGCTTGGCGTACCCCTGGTGGGAGATGGTGACGGCCATGTCCTGCACCGGGATGAGCGCGGCGATGGTCAGATCGTCGTCGGCGGCGTCCTGCACCACGGTCACCCGGGCGGCGGCGTAGCGGGCGCGCATCTGCTCGCAATCGTCCTTGATCATGCCGTGGACGATGGCGACGTCGGCGAGGATGGCCTCGTACCGCTCGATCTGGCGGACCAGCTCGGTGTACTCGCCGACGAGCTTCTCGATCTCCAGGCCGGTCAGCTGGATGAGCCGCATGTTGCCGATGGTCTCGGCCTGGATGCGGGTGAGGGCCACGCCGCCGTCGCGTTCGGCTCGGGCGACGGCCTCCTTGAGCCGGGCGGGGATGCTGCCGGCGTAGGGGTGGCTGGCGGGGATGCGGAAGCGACGCTGCATGAGACGCTCGATCGCCTCCTGGCGCGTGCGGGAAGCGCGGATGATGCGGATGACCTCGTCGATGTCGCAGACCGCGTAGATCATGCCCTCGAGCACATGGGCCTTCTTGCGGGCCTCGTTCAGCAGGTGGGCGGTGCGCCGGCGGATGACCTCCACCCGGTGGTCGACGTAGTAGCGGATCATCTCGCGCAGCGAGAGCGTGCGCGGCTGGCGGTTGACCAGGGCGATGCTGTTGATGCTGAAGGTCTGCTGCAGCGGCGTCTCGGCGTAGAGCTGCTTCTCGACCACGCCGGCGTCGGCGCCCTTCTTGAGCTCGACGACGATGCGCACCGGGTTCTTGGCGCTGCTCTCGTCGCGCACGTCTGCGATGTCGGTGATCTTCTCTTCCTTGTACGCGTCGACGATGCGCTCGACGAGCGTCGTGAGGCCGAGGTTGTAGGGGATGGCTTCGATGACCAGCTGCTCGCGGTCCTTGGCGCCGGGCAGCGGCTCGACCCGCACCACGCCGCGCACCGTGACCTTGCCCCGGCCGGTCTCGTACCCCTCGATGATGCCCCGCCGGCCGAGGATGATGCCGCCGGTGGGGAAGTCGGGCCCCTTGATCCCGCGGCGCACGATCGCTCCGTCGGCCCCGGCGACGTCCTGCATGAGTTCGGGCAGGGTGATGGCGGGGTTATCGATGGTGCGGATGATGGCGTCGAGGATCTCGACGGGGTTGTTGGGTGGGAGGCTGGTGGCCATGCCGACGGCGATGCCGACGCCCCCGTTGACCAGCAGGTTGGGGAACATGCCCGGCAGGACGGTCGGCTCGCGCAGCCGGTCGTCGTAGTTGGCCTGCATGTCGACCGTGTCGAGGTCCAGGTCGTTGAGCATGTCGACTGCGGCCTGCGTGAGGCGGGCCTCGGTGTACCGCATGGCGGCGGGTGGGTCGGGGGCGATCGAGCCGAAGTTGCCCTGAGGATCGATCAGCGTGGTGCGCATGCGCCACGTCTGGCCCATGCCGACGAGCGTGGGGTAGATGACCGATTCGCCGTGTGGGTGGTAGTTGCCGCTGGTGTCGCCGCAGATCTTGGCGCACTTGAGGTGCTTCTTGCCGGGGTACAGCCGCAGGTCGTTCATGGCGACGAGGATGCGTCGCTGGCTGGGCTTGAGCCCATCGCGGACGTCGGGCAGCGCCCGGTCCATGATCGTGCTCATCGCGTACGTGAGGTACGAATCCTGGAGTTCACGCTCGATCTGCAAGTCCAGCACGCGGCCCTGGTTGTTGGGCCCGCCGCCTGGGCTGGATGGGGCCGTTTCGGGCTGGTTTTCGGGCGGCAATTGGGCCATGAATCAGGGCTCCTGAGCGGCCCGAGAGTATAGGAAACAGCACCCGAACTTTCCCGTCGCGCCCCCGCGTTCGGCAGCGAGATTCACGGGGAAAACCGGTGCGTCTGCCCACGAGATGCGCCCGACCAAAAACGGCAAAGCCCCGGGGGGTTCCCCGGGGCTCGCGGTGCCAGTGGAGGCAAGGGGACTCGAACCCCTGACCTCATCCATGCCATGGATGCGCTCTACCAAAACTGAGCTATGCCCCCATGATCGACTTGGCGTGTTCGATCACGGTCCAAGTTGTCGGTCGGCGGTCGCCGAACCGGCCCATTCTAGACCCGGCCCCCGCCGCCGGTCGAGGCTGGGCCAAGTCCAAGGGCACGCAGTACCCTCCGCCGCATGCCACGAGGCCTCATCGTCCTTTCGGCCGTTACGGCGGTTCTGGGCCTGGCGGCGCTTTCCGGCTGGTTCACGGTGCGCCTGGCACGCCAGCACACCATGATCACCGGTTGGCAACCAGTGCAGGCGGACATCGAACTGTCCAGACCGCTCACCCAAGGCTCGGGCCGGACGGCCCGCTACTGGCCGGGGGTGACCTATCGATACGCGGTGGCTGGGAAGAACTACCGGGCCGACGGGGTGCTGCCGGTGCCGCGAGAAGGATCGCTGGGGTGGGCCCAGTCGGTGGCTGATCGCTTTCCTGTCGGCGCCCGGACAACAGCCTACGTCAACCCCGCGAACCCGGCCGAGGCCTTCCTGCTGCGTCAGGCGCACCCGTCGGACTATGCGTTCGCGGCGCTGCCGTGGGTGGGCATCGCGCTGGCATTGGGTTGGGCGCTGGGTGGGCCCCGAGACGGCCGGACACGGTCCGCGGCCGACGCCGAACCGGTGTCGGGCGGAGCGGGGTGGCACGAGGTTCCCCCAGTGATCGGTCGCCGTGCGCGGTTGCGCCGGCAGGCGGCGATGGTCGGAGCGATGGCGGGCGTTGTGCCCTATTGGACGCACATGGCGGTGTACGGGCCGTTCGATCGGCTGGATCAGTTCGTCGGGCCGGTGTTGAGCCTGGGCCTGCTGGGGTACGCCGCGTGGACGCTCTGGAGGCAATGGAACGACGCTCGGCGCTTCGGCGATGCGATCGTGCTGGTTCGGCCGTGGCCGGCTCGGGCCGGCGAGCGGCTGGAGGTGAAGGTCTCGGCGATCGTGCACCTGCCGGCTCCGGAGGCGACGGTGGGGGTGGGAGCGCGGGGTTGGACGCTCACCCAGGTCCGCACGGGCAAGGGGCGGCGCATCGTCGAATCGCACGCGTGGTCGGCCGACGGAGGCTCGGCGTCGACGCCGCTGATGCCGGGAGTCCCGGTTCGCGGCGAGGCGACGCTGACGGTCCCGTCGGCGGCGCCGCCCAGCGGGCTGGAGGTGCCGCGGTCCTACCCGGCCAGCCGAGCCGGGCTGATCGTGACCGTTCGCGCGGGCGTCGCGAGCACGGTGCAATCGCACGTGCTCCGCGTGGAGCCCGCGTCAGGCGTTGAGCAATCGGTCGATGGCGGCGGTCACGTCTGACACACGGATCTTCTCGATCCGGCAGCGCTGCGGGTGGTCGTCGGCGATCTCGTCGGCCGGCAGCGACGGGTCGGCGACGAAGATTGTCTCGCGACTCGGCACCGGTTCGGGCAGCGTGGTCCAGCGCGGGTCGGTCGGGCCGAACAGCGTGACGCACCGCACGCCGAACGCGGCGGCCACGTGTCTGGGTCCGGTGTCGTTGGTCACCACCAGCCGCGCCCGGCGCACGATCGCCTTCAGCGAGCCGACCGTGCCGCCCAGCAGCGGCAGCGCGGCGATGCTCGCGCCGTCCTCGGGGTGGTTGAGCTCGATGGCGTGCCGAATGGCCAGCACGAGGTCGGCCTCGGGGGGCGAGCCGTTCAGAGCGACCTTGAGCCGGTGTTTCTCGATGAGGTGGTGGGCCACCGCCGCGAACCGCTCGACGGGCCACCGCTTCAGCGGGTTGTTCCCCCCGGGGTTCAGCAGCGCGAACGGCTCGTCGGGCCCGATGCCGCCGCGACTCAGAACGGTCATGCCCAGCGCTTCCTGATCGTCTCGCACCGCCAGTTCGAGGCGGGGCCGCACCGGCGCCGGCGCCACGCCCAGCGCCTCGAGCAGGTGGCGCGTCAGCCGCAGGTAGTAATCCACCGCCGAGATCGGCGCGTACCCCTTGTGCGGATGGTGGCGTCGCGGCGGGTCGAGTTTGTGCGTCAGCAGCAGGCCGCGGCCGTCGCGGTCGTAGCCGCATCGGAGCGGGATGCCAGCCAGGCGGATGGTCGCGGCGGAGCTGAACGAGTTGGGCAGCAGCAGCGCGGCGTCGAACTTCATCGCCTTGAGCCGGCCGGCGAGGCGCGCCTTGCCGGTCATCCCGTGGGCATCGGCGATCATCACGTCGTCCAGCGCCTCCCACCCGGCGAGCAGGTCGTCGAGCCCGGGCTTGCACAGGGCGACGATCACCGACTGTCCGACGCTGTCGCGCAGCAGCCGGACCGACGGGGTGGCCATCACGGTGTCGCCGAGCCACGACGGCAGCATGACCAGGATGCGTGCGGACGATCCCACGTGCTGTGCATCGGCCCGCCGGTCGGCCACATCCCACAATCAGGCTCGGGGGCGATCGGACAGGATCCGGCGCGTGGCCGCCGGAAGGTCCACGCCCGGCCCGAGCAGGATCGCCCGATCGGGGGCGATTCCGGCAGCGACGGCCGACTCCACGTCGCGCGGCTTGTCGCCGACGGCCCAGCAGAGAGCGAGGTCCAGGTCGAGCTCCGAGGCGGCGGTCAGGATCATCCCGGGGTTGGGCTTGCGCCAGGGGTGCTCGGCGGCGAAACGAGGCACGGAACCGGCCGGGTGAAAGGGACAGGCGTACGCGCCCGCGAGCCGGACCCCCGCGCGGGCGAGAAGCGAGCGGAGGCGATCGTTGACCGCTTCGACCGCCGCGAGGGGATACCGGCCCCGCGCGACGCCGCCCTGGGACGAATAGACGACCAGCGCAAAGCCCGCCCGGTCCAGCAGGGCAAGGGAATCGGCGACTCCCGGCAGCAGACGGACGAGGTCCGGGTCGCCCAGGTCGCCTTGGTGATCGGTACCTTGGGTGGCGGCGGTGGTATCGATCAGCGTGTCGTCGCGATCCAGGAAAACCGCGGCGGGGCGTACGCAGCGCGTCGGCATCGGCCGGCATCATAGAGTGAGTCATGACCACGTCTTCAGAACCGGTTCGGTCGGGGGCCTTGGCCTCCGCCGACGCGGCCGACAACGAGTACGTCCTGGGAACCGGGGCCGACGAGTTGGCACGCCTGGGATTGCAGCACCGCCTGTGGGCCGATGCGGCGCACGCCGCGTGGAAGCTCGGGCGCATCGGCCCGGGCGCCCGCGTGCTGGACGTGGGGTGCGGGCCGGGGTACGCGGCGTTTGACCTGGCGAACCTCGTGGGGCCCCAGGGCGAAGTGGTGGGAGTCGACGAGTCGTCGCGGTTCGTGGGTTGGATGAATCACCAGGCGACCGTGCGGGGCCTGGGCCAGGTGCGGGCGGTCGTCGGCGACGTGCAGCGGCTGGAGGCAGTGCTGCCCGGCCGGACGGGCGCCTTCGACGCCGCGTATGCGCGGTGGGTGCTCTGCTTCGTGCCGCGTCCGGGGGAGGTGCTGCGCGGCGTGGCGGATCTGCTCAAGCCGGGCGGGCGGTTGATCGTGCACGATTACTTCAACTACACGGCGATGACCATGGCGCCGCGGTGCCGCTCGCACGACCGGGCGGTCGCGGCGACCGCGGCGAGCTGGCGCGAGCGAGGGGGGGACCCCGACATCGTCGGGCGGCTCGGGCGGCTGCTGGCCGAGTGCGGCATGAGCATCGACCACCTGCACGTGCACCAGAGGGTTGCTCGGGGAAACCCGGACCCGAGCCGGCGGGACCCGATGTTCGCCTGGCCGGACACGTGGTGGCGGACCTACGCGCCGAAGCTGGTCGAGATGGGGAAGCTGGCGCAGGCCGACTGTGACGAGCTGATCGCCGACCTGGAGCGGATCGGCTCGAGCGCGACCGACTTCATCATGGTCCCGCCGGTGTTCGAGGTGGTGGCGGTCAAGGCCTGACCGCGCGATCGGGCTCCGCGGTTGGCGGGGCCGGGCTCGCCGGGTTGGGTACCAGCGCGTCGAGCGCCCGAACTGTCTCGACCACGGACAGCAGCGTCATCGCGGTGGCGCTGACGGGCATGCGAGCGTCCCAGGGCGCGGCCCGGACGCCGCCGATCGACAGCGCGGGCGACGGGGCCATCCAGCCGATCGAGTCGTCCGCCGTCTGCTGGTTCAGGAACCGCAGGGCGCTGAGGATCCGCACGACCTCAACGGAACGCTCGCCGGGCTCGGTGAGTCGGGCGTCGGCGAGCATCGTCGCCGTGGCGGCGAGCGGCCGGGCGGTGTTCCAGGTCGGGAGCGTGCCGGGGGCGGTGGTGAAGAGCACGCCGCCGACGGCGTCCTGGCGGTCGGGCCCTGCGTCGGCGCCCGAGAGCTGCGCCCTCCAGAACGTTGATCGCATCTGCCGCAGCGCCCCTGCAGCGGGCACGTCGGCCCCCGCGGTCGCGGACGCTTCGATCTCCGCCCAGGCCAGGAAGGGCATGAGCGAGAAGAGGTTCGCGGGTTGCGTGTCGCGAAACGCCCGCCGGATGGCGGGGCGGGCGCGCTCGTCGAGCCGTCGGCTGAGCTCCTGCCGGGCGGCCGGGCCGGGCGAGACGTCGAACGAAGCGCCGTAGACCTCTCCCAGCGCGATCACGCCCCACGCCGCGGGGGGAAGCGTTTCGTCGAAGCCCCTGCCGGGGTCGAACGCGGTCCGCAGGCGCGCGCGGGCCGCCCGGGCCATGTCGGCCGCGGGCACGGCGGCGTCGTCGCGGTGCCAGCCGAGCGTGGCGAGGATCAGGGCGCTGGCCGGCGCATCGTCGTAGGGGGAAGACTCGGAGGGGTCGACCGCGTGCAGGTCGCGGAGAAGGCCCGCCGCGGCCGTCCGGGCCTGGTTGGCGCGATCGGAGTCAACGGCGGCGTAGGCGCCGTACCGTGTCAGCGCCAGGGCGGCCAGGGCCTGCTCGTGAGGTTCGGCGATGAGTGGTTGGTACTGATTGCGCCACGGCAGGTAGGTGCCGTGCAGGCCCAGGGGCTCGGATCCGGCGTACCGACGCGATTCAAGGTGACGGGCCAGCACGTCGGCGAAGCGCACCAACCCCGCACGGG
>JAEUIX010000197.1 GCA_016794945.1 Phycisphaerae bacterium | reverse complement strand
TGCTTCCTGTGCTACAGCCCGCCGCCGGCCGACGCGCTGCCGCCGGTGGAAGCCGGACCGGCGGAGCGCACGGGGCAGGTGCGCTTCGGGTCGTTCAATAACGTCGCCAAACTGAGCGACGCAACGCTCGATGCCTGGGGCCGCGTGCTGCGCGAAACGCCTTCGAGCGCGCTGGTGCTCAAGAGCCGCTGGATCGACGACCCGATGGTGAGCCGACGCGTGGTGTCGCGCCTGGAGGCGCGGGGCGTGGAGCGGTCGCGCATCGTGGTGCTCCCGTACGCGGGGAGCACGCGGGCTCACCTGGAGCAGTACCGCGAGATCGACGTGGCCTTGGACTCCTGGCCGTACAACGGGACGACGACTACCTGCGAAGCGCTGCTGATGGGCGTGCCCGTGGTCGCGCTGGCGGGCGCGGCCCACGCGGGGCGCGTGGGCGTTTCGCTGCTGCACGCCGCGGGTCGGCCGCAGTGGGTGGCGGCTGACCGGGATGCGTACGTGCGCACCGCCGCGGAACTTGCGGCCCGACCGCCGACGCTGGCTCAGCGACTGGCGCTGCGCGACGGGCTGAAGGCCTCGCCGCTGTGCGACGGCAAGGCGTACGCCGCGGTTTTCTGGCGCGCGCTGCGAAGGGCGGCCTCGGAGGGTCGGCGTGTGTACCTGTCCGACGAGGGGCGCTCTTTGGCGGTGGCGGGGCGGTGGACGGAAGCGGCAGAGGTACTGGGGCGGGCGGCCGCGGCCGAGCCGTACGAGCCGGGGGCGTGGAGCAACCTGGTGGCGTCGCTGCTTCACGCGGGGAGGCGTCGGGAGGCTCGCGCGGCGTGCGACCTGGGGCTGGAGGTCCTCGGCGGCGACGCCGACCTGATCGTGCGTCGGGCGGCACTGGACCTGGAGTCGGGCGATGCCGATGGCGCGGTCGAACGCCTGCGGCGCGGGGCCGAGCGCTTCCCGCGGGACGGGACGATCTGCAGGGAACTGGCCACGACGCTGCCGTACGCGCCGGGGGCCGACGGCCCGGCCATACGCACGGCGCACGAGCGGCTGGCGCTGCAGCACGCGCCGTCGCAGCGTGCGGCCAGCCCGGCGCCGCCGGCCGATCGACCGCTGCGGATCGGCCTGCTTTCGGGGGACCTGCGGCAGCACTCGGTCGCGTACTTCCTGGAGCCGCTGCTGGAGCACCTGAGCGCGGCCGGCGGGTTGGCCTGGTGCTACGCGACGCAGCCGTGCCGCGACGTGGTCAGCGATCGGCTGCGAGCGCTCAGCGCGGGCTGGCGGGAGATCACGGACCTGGCGGCCGCGCCCGCGGCGGCGGCGGTCGCGGCCGACGGGCTGGACGTGCTGCTGGACCTGGCCGGCCCGCTGCCTGGAGGCCGGCACGACGTGCTGGCGCTGCGGCCTGCGCCGTGCATCGTGAACTGGCTCGGATACCCGGCGACGGACGGGTGCGCCGCGGTCGATGCCCGGATCGTCGACGGGCTGACGGACCCGCCGGGGTACGAGGCGCACAGCCTGGAACGGCTGATCAGGCTCGATCCGTGCTTCGTCTGTTACCGGCCGCCGGGAGAATCGCCAGAGCCGGGCGCGCAGACAGCCGACGACCGGCCGCTGACGTTCGGCTCGTTCAACAAGTTGGCGAAGGTCAACGACCGGCTGCTGGGGCTGTGGTCGAAGGTGCTGCGGCGCGCGGCGGGGTCGCGCCTGCTGATCAAAGCCGTGGGCCTGGAGGACGATGAAGCCCGGCAGGAACTGACGGCGCGATGCGCCGCGGCGGGGATCGACCCGGACCGGGTTGACGTCGCCGGACCGACGGCGGGGATCGCGGATCATCTGACGATGTACCGTCGGGTCGACGTGGCGCTGGACACGTGGCCGTATTGCGGCACGACGACGACGTGCGAAGCGCTGTGGATGGGAGTGCCGGTGGTGTCGCTGGTCGGGAGCCACCACGCCGCCCGCGTGGGGCTGAGCCTGCTGGCGGGCGTCGGCCTTGCCGACCTGGCCGCGCCGGACGCCGGAAGATACGTGGAGATCGCCGGCGCGCTCTCGGACGATCGGGCGCGGCTGCGCGGTCTTCGCGCGGGTCTGCGCGATCGGTTCCGGTCGAGCGTGGTGTGCGACGGCGCGGGCTTTGCGCACCGGATGGTCCGGGCGCTGCGCGATGCGTGCGGGGCCGTACAGACCGGCGGCGCGAGCCGATACCATGGTCCGGACGCCCGATGACCCGAGCACGCACCCCACATCCCAAGGCGCTCGAGGCGCAGGCCATGCTCCAGATGAACATGGCTAGGCAGGCCCTGGACGTGCTGGACCGGGCGCTGAAGTCTGCGCCGAACGATGCGAACCTCCACCACCTGGCCGGGGTGGCTCGCCTGCACGTCGGGCCGATCGAGCGGGCGGAGTTCCACGCGCGCCGGGCGCTGGCGCTGATCCCGGGTGAACCGGTCTTCCTGCGGGGCCTGGCCAACGTGCTCATGGAGACGCGCCGGGTGGAAGAGGCGGTGGCGGTGCTGCGCAAGGTGCTCGAGGCGTCGCCGGAGGACCCGTGGGCGGTCGGGCACCTGGTCAACACGCTGGCCCGTGTGGGCAAGTACGACGAGGCGCTGCGGATCGGCGAGCCGTTCGTGCGGGGACCGAAGGTCGAGCCGGACCTGGCCTGGGGCATGGGGTACATCCTCGGCGGGCTGGGGCGTCCGACCGAGGCGGTCGACCTGCTGACGCGCGGGCTGGAGGCCGACCCCCTGCACTACAACCTGGCGTCGCGACGCGCGTGCGCAACGCTGTACGACCCGGCGGCGACGCCCGCGTCGGTGCGCGAGGCGCACGAGGTCTACGGGCGGATCCTGCAGGAGCTGTCGAAGATCGCCCCGCCGTTCGAGCGGCCGGTGGCGACGCCGCACGACGGGCCGGTGCGCGTGGGCATCATCTCGCCGGACCTGCGCGAGCACTCGGTGGCGTACTTCGTCGAACCGCTGCTGGAGGCGTACGACCGGTCGCGCCTGCGGGTGACGTGCTACTCGCACGGGCCGGAGGACGCGGTGAGCGCGCGCCTGCGGCCGCTGTCCGACGCGTGGGTCCGCACCGTGGGCATGGACATGGAGGAGGTGGCGGACCTGATCCGCTCGCACGGGATCGACGTGCTGATCGAACTGGCCGGGCACACCAGCGGCAACTGCCTGATGGCGATGGTGCGGGGGCCGGCTCCGGTGATCGCGACGTACCTGGGGTACCCGGCGTCGACGGGGGTGCACGCGGTGCACTACCGCATCGTCGATTCGCTGACCGACCCGCCGGGGACCGAGGACCACGCGGTCGAGGAACTGGTGCGGATCGATCCGTGCTTCATCTGCTACCGCGTGCCGACTCGGGAACTTCCGGACGTAGCCCCCCCGCCGTCGAGCCTGGGCGGGCCGCCGACGTTTGGCTCGTTCAACAACTTCTCGAAGATCAACGAGCGGGTGATCGATCTGTGGGCGCGCCTGCTGGCGACGACCCCGGGCTCGCGCCTGGTGCTCAAGAGCGGCTCGCTGACCGAGGCGGCGGTGCAGCAGCGCGTGCGCGATCAGTTCGCCCGGCACGGGGTGGACGGGTCGCGGATCGAACCCCTGCCCAAGACGCCCTCGACGCGCGAGCACCTGTCGATGTACGCGAAGGTGGACGTGGCGCTCGACCCGTTCCCGTACAACGGCACGACGACAACGTGCGAAGCGATGGCGATGGGCGTGCCGACAGTTACGCTCGTGGGCGACCGGCACGCCGGGCGGGTTGGGCTGACCATCATGACCAACGCGGGCCTGCCCGAACTGGTGGCCCGGGACGACGCGCAGTACATCGAGATCGCGCGGACGCTGTCGCTCGACACGGCGCGCCTGCGCTCGCTGCGGGGGGAGCTGCGCGGGCGGATGCAGTCGTCGGTGCTGTGCGATGCGCCCG
>JAEUIX010000156.1 GCA_016794945.1 Phycisphaerae bacterium | reverse complement strand
TAACTGGCCGGCCAGTTCTGCTCGGCCACCTGGGCGCGAGCAACGGTGGTGATCGAAACCGCCAGCGCGGCGGCGCCCACGAGCGTTCGTGCGTTCATGCCTCTCTCTCCTTGCCGGCCGCGGCGCGTGGCGCTGGGCGGCACTCTCCTGAACCATTCCCGGCGGACGACCGCCGGGCAACGGGTCTCCGAGAGGAAGATACCTCAGGAATCCGGACCGGGGGGAATTCCCCGGCGCGGGGCCCGCAAGTCCCATAAACGCGGGGCTTTGCCTGCCCGCCGTGGCTCAGGGGCTCTCGGGCGGGAGATCGAGGTACCGGTCGGCGGTGGCGCGGAGCAGTTCGGAGATCTCGGCCAGCCGGGCGGGGGTGGGACGGGGATTGGTTTCGCACGCGATGATCCGGCGGCGGCGGTACACGATGAGCGTGGTCGCTTCGGGGTCGAGTCGGTTGAGGCTCAGGTCGGACGGTTCGTCGGTGAGACTGGGAAGGAAGGTGAGTGCCACATGGGAGAGGTTGAGTTCGCGGCCGAGGGCCTCGAGCTCGGCGCGGCGGCGGTCGGGGTCGTAGCCGTCCGGGTTGCCGTACACGAGGAACGCGCGGAAGTGGTCCGGTCGCTGCGCGCTGTGGTCTTCGAAGAATCGCAGCCAGGCGCGGACAGAGTCCCAGTCCGGGCGTCGGCCGACGAACAGCAGCGCGCCCTGCCGCCAGCCGTGGGCGCAGATGGGGCAGGTGCGCGTGCCGCGCTCGGGGCCCCAGGCATGGAACGGCGAGAACGAGACGACGTCGGCGCCTATGCCGCGGCCGGACGCGGGCGGGGCCGGGCGCCGGGGGTGACCGGGCACGTTGAGGCCGAGGACGATGTCGCGCTGGGCGACAGGGGGCCCATCGGTGCGCACGGGCCGGACGACGCCGCCGCCGGCGCGGAGTTCCACCCTCGTGCGGCGGGCGGTCGTGAGCAGGGGGTCGTCATCGAAGACGAAGTCATCGATGTAGTACTCGGTGAGGCCGGGCTCGGTGATGGTGGCGTGGATGTGGGCCGGCTCGTCGCTGCCGGGGTAGGGGCCGGGGCGGATGGTTCGGATCTCGTAGCGGCCGTCGGCGCCGGTGCGGACCCAGCCGCGGAGGTAGCCGTGGGTCTGGCCGAGCGCGTTGGGGGGCATGCTGCGCGGGATGTCGGGCCGGTGGCGGTAGAGGCCTGACGGATCGGTGTGGTAGTAGTAGAGGGTGACGCCGGGGGCTGGGGTTCGGCCGTCTGGGCCGTAGATGACGCCGGTGAGGATGATGCGCCGGCCCGGCTCGTTCCAGCCGGGGCTGGTGTCGATCGAGGGCGGGTTCGCGGGCATGCCGACGGCCCCGGGCGGGCCGTCGGGGGCCTGCAGGGCGGTGGGCTCGGCCCGGCGCAGTTCGCACGCGGCGAGGAGCATGGCCGCGGCGAGGAATGCGCACGTTGATTGAACGGCGGGGCTGGTGCTCGGGTGGGTGCGCACGGGGACCTCCGGGGCGCGGCGGCGTGGGCCGGGCTCCTGGAGTTGATGCGCGAAGAGCCGGGGTGTGAACGCGGGGTCAGGCGGGGAGTGCGGGGTAGTCGGTGTAGCCGGGCTCCGCGCCGCCGTAGAACAGGTCGGGGCGGGGGTCGTTGAGCGGGGCGTCGGCGCGGAAGCGATCGGGCAGGTCGGGGTTGGCGATGAAGAGCTGGCCGAAGGCGACGGCGTCGATGTCGCCTTCGGCGAGCACGTTGGCCGCGGACTGGCGGGTGAACTTCTCGTTGGCGATGTAGGCGCCGCCGCCGGCGGACTTGAAGGCGCGGCTGAGGGCCGGGCCGAGCCATCCGGGCGCGGCGTGTTCGCGGGCGCAGATGAACGCGAGGCGCCTGCGGCCGAGTTCTCGGGCGACGTAGCCGAAGGTGGCGGCGGGGTTGGAGTCGCCGGCGTCGTGGGCATCGCCGCGGGGCGCGAGGTGAACGCCGACGCGGCCGGGACCCCAGACGTCGGCGCAGGCGTCGGCGACCTGGAGCAGCAGGCGGGCGCGGTTCTCGACGGGGCCGCCGTAGTCATCGGTGCGGCGGTTGGAGGAGTCCTGGAGGAACTGGTCGAGGAGGTAGCCGTTCGCGCCGTGGATCTCGACGCCGTCGAAGCCGGCGCGGCGGGCGTTGACAGCGCCGAGGCGATAGGCGGCGACGATGCCGGGGATTTCGGCGCGGTCGAGGGCGCGCGGGGTGACGAAGGGCTTCTTGGGGCGGATGTGGCTGACATGGCCGGCGGGGGCGATGGCGCTGGGGGCGACGGGGAGGTTGCCGTTGAGGTAGACGGGATCGGAGATGCGGCCGACGTGCCAGAGCTGCAGGAGGATGCGGCCGCCGGCGGCGTGGACGGCGTCGGTGACGGTGCGCCAGCCGGCGACCTGCGCATCGGACCAGATGCCGGGGGTGTCGGGGTAGCCGACGCCCATGGGGTCGACGGACGTGGCCTCGGAGAGGATGAACCCGGCGCCGGCGCGCTGGCGGTAGTAGAGGGCGTTGAGAGGCGTGGGGATTCGGCCGGGACCCGCGCGGCAGCGGGTGAGCGGGGCCATGATGATGCGGTTGGGTGCGTGGAGGTCACCGGCGGCAAACGGATCGAAGAGCGTCGGCATGGTCGGTGAGGCTAGCCGCGTGCCGGAACACAGCGGGCGGCGGCTGGGCGAAGCAGCACACGGGGGGCGCAGCGCCGGCGCGGGCGATGAGGTCGCGCGCGGGGGAGGCGTTGAGCGGGATGGGCCAGTGGAAGGATGGGCCGGCCAACGCGGGATCGGCCGCGACGGGTGCGTCGGTTTCGACGGCGGCGAGCGTGAGAGACGCGGGCGCGTCGAGGGAGTCGGGCGTTGGAGTTGAAGTGCGTTCGGGGTGAGCGGTGGGGCGCGTGGGGGACTGGGGCTCGGCCGGCGGCGGCGCAGGGGATGGCGTGGGGCGGGA